>CAKSAW010000010.1 GCA_934437695.1 uncultured Blautia sp.
TGCGCCGCTTCCTTTCTTCGATATCTCTCAATTTCTTCGTCCTCATCTTCTCTCAAAATATACAATCCCTGAATGATCGCCAGCATCAGCACTGTACTTGCAACAGAGCTTCCTCCATAGCTGACCAGAGGAAGGGTTACACCTGTCATAGGGATAAATTTCGTTGCTCCGCCTATGGTCAGGAATACCTGAAAAGCATATTCCGTACCAAGTCCAAGTGCAATCAGCTTATAAAACGGTTTCTTGATCTTGTGTGCAATGTTCACGATCATCAAAAAGAAACTCATACATACAAGGATCAGACAGATTGCAAAAATACAGCCCAGTTCCTCACAGATAGCACTGAAAATAAAGTCATTCTTAACAACCGGGATCTTCTCCGGAGAACCCTGGCACAGCCCCATTCCAAACCATCCGCCTGTTCCAATGGCAAACAGTGACTGAACGATCTGATAACCCTCATTCTGATATACTGCCATAGGATCCTTCCATGCTGTCACCCTCTGTCGAACATGTCCAAACAGCTGATAGGCAATTACTGATCCGGCTGCTCCCCCTGCGAGTCCAAGTGCAAGATATCCCGGATTCTTTGATGCAACATAGATCATCACCAGATATGCTGCAAAAAAGATCACCGCACTTCCAAGGTCTCTGGAAAGTACCAAGATACCCACATGCAATCCCGACACAACCGTAGCCTGGACTACCCTGGAAAAATCAGCACCCTTTCTCAGCAGTGCAGCCATAAAGAATACGAAAGTGATCTTGATGGCCTCTGAGGGCTGGATACCCATCAGGGAAAGCTTCGCTCCATAGCTGGTCTTGGCAAGCACCAGTACTGCTGCCAGCAGGATGATTCCGATCCCTGCATAAACCCAGGTCAGATCCTTAAGGAATTTCATTTTCCTGATCAGGACCGGTACCACCAGTGCCACCAGATTCACACCTGCCACGATCACCAGCTGTCTGGTTGCTGTGGATACGTCCAGTCTGCACAGCATGATAAATCCCACGCTGAGAAGCATACACATATTATTCAGAAGTAATATTGACGCCTTCTTATACAGGATCCTGTACAGGATCTGGATCCCCGCAAAAAATGCCATCATCTCTACATAAAACAGAACGACCTGAAACTTACCAGTCTTCAGATAGATGACCAGAAACGCAGTGAAATCCATAAAAAAGATAAGCATCAGCTGCTGCCGCAGCGATTCGTTTCTCTCTTCCTCACTCTGCTGTTTCACCAGATAGAAACAGTGAAAGGTATAAATTACCATCAGGGTAAGGATCACATACTTGGATAATTCTACAATTACATTAATCATATGCCTTACTCGGCTCCTCTTTTAAAATGCCCCTTTGTATACTCCCGTTTCGGAGGATTCTTTCCCCGAAGATAAACATCTCTGAACTCTTCATATATCTTCACTGCATCCTCAGGTCTCTCGATGGTAAATGCAAGTCTCAGCGAAGAAACACCAAGTCTGTCTATCTGCGGCTTCTCCTTTAACAGGCCATAGGGAATACTGTTGTAAATGATATTATAGCAGGGTATACAGAAATCTGTATTCTCAGTTTTCCATGGATTGCAGACACATTTTGCCGTAAATTCCTTATTATAACGGTCCTTTAATGTTACCCCTTCTTCTTTATGATTACATCCATAGAGATTCTTATGCACACACTGGGCAGAAATCATAACCGGAAGATACCCGTAGATAAGCATCTCGCTGTTTCTGTTATTTCTGTGGCGGATCTCCCCCTCATTCAGCTCAAGGGGCACAGTATTGCGCAGGACTTTCTGTTCCTCCCAGAAACCAACTGCTTCATCATTCCAGGTATACATACTATGATCCAGAACACATTTCTCTGCCAGACCAGCCTTTTGCAAAGCTGCAAAGGTTTCCAGATTCCTTACAAGAAATCCAGTCATTCCTCTGTCCAGCCACTGTCTTGCCTTAACAAGAAATTCCTGTGGCAGCTCACCCCTCATAATATGGGGAAGAGACAGATACATTTCCATTCCTCTGCCAGCGCACTCATCAAGACAGGCTTCCATGGCATCAGCGTTCAGATACATTCCCTGTATTCCTTCTTCTTTATATAACGCAAGCGCAGTGGATTTTTCTTCACATAAAACATAGATTGGAAGATTTTTCTGCTTTCCACAGGCCTGTCCGGAAGTCTCATCATCAGATGTCCTGCTGCTGTAAGGCTCATCTCTCCTGTACTCCTTAAGAAGCTCTGTCTCAAGAGAATCCAGGGCTTCCCTTCTTGCCTCATTCAGCATTTTCATTGGAATAAAGATGCTGTCATCCATCTGGATCTCCAGATCTTCCCACTGATATTCTGTATTTCCAAGCTTCTCCATCTGAGAACGGACACGTTCCACTGTCAGCGGCTGATTCTGTGCATACTGCACCTCTCCTACGGATGCAGATCCATGGATCCCCCTGCAGGATACATCCAGTATAGCAGGACTTCCCGGAAAAAGAATTAATGTTCCCTGAATTTTTTCTTTCTTTTTTCTTAATACAGGACTGATATCCCCTGTCTTCTTCTCATTTGTAAATGCCATCATGGACGGTCCATTCTGCATCTGGTAATATCCTGTACAGGACCCGCCCCTGTTAAACAGATCAAGGAGGTACTGTCTGTCCTTCTCTGCCACTTTGTAATTCTCCGCCCCCTTTTCAAAAAGAAGGTCAAGATATCTGCGATATACAGAGGTAACTCCTGCAGTATATCCAGGCTGCTTCATTCTTCCCTCTATCTTAAGGGAAGTAACACCTGCCTTAAGGATCTCAGGAAGGATCTCTATTGTGGAAATATCCTTAAGACTCAGAGGACATAAGCCTTCCTGTGTCTCACGTTTCCCTTTACCATCCCCGCATAACAGGGTCTGATAAGGCAGTCGGCAGGGCTGGGCACACCTGCCTCTGTTTCCGCTTCTTCCTCCCAGGAGGCTGCTCATCAGGCACTGTCCTGAATAACTGTAACACAGGGCTCCATGGATAAAGGACTCTATCTCTATAGGGCTTGTCTCATGCATCCGCCTTATCTCTTCAAGGGAAAGCTCTCTGGCTGTTACCACACGGGAGGCTCCCTGCTCTTCCAGAAACTTCATTCCCTCAGGGCCTGTTACAGTCATCTGCGTACTTGCATGAAGATGCATCCCCGGAAACATCTCCCGGATCATCTTAAACACACCCATGTCCTGAACGATCACCGCATCCAGTCCTTCTTTATAATATGGAAGCAGATAATCATAAAGCTGCTCAGATAATTCCCTGTTTTTCAAAAGCGTATTTACTGTCAGATAAAGCTTTTTGCCATGGATATGAGCAGTATCTATTGCACGGAGAAGCTCCTCCTCCCCAAAATTCTTCGCGTAGGCTCTCGCTCCAAAAGCCGCTCCTCCTACATAAACCGCATCTGCACCTGCACCAATGGCTGCCTCAAATCCCTCATAGGAACCGGCAGGCGCCAGAAGTTCAATCTCTTCTCTTCTCAATTCTATACCTCACATTTTTCAGTATATGGCAATCCTCGTAAACCATACATCTGATAAGATTGCCACAGAATAAAATCATAAAGGGGAATCACCGAAGCAATCCCCCCTCTTATCATTTCAGCAGGTCATCGATCTGCTTTTCCAGTTCTTTATTCTTGCCCTCCAGAAGGCTCTTCTGCTCCAGTGCTTCCTGCTCACGCTTCTGCGCTTCCTCGATCTGCATACGAAGCGAGATCAGCTCATGCTTCAGATCATACATCTCCTGATCCTTCTGCTGTAAATCCTGTTCAAAAACCTCCGCCTGTTTCTTAGCCTTAAAATAGTCATCTGTAATATTAAGGCTGAGAAGTGTATGCTTGGTTTCCATCGGCTGTCTGCTGTAACCCGGCATAGCACCTAATTCATCCATCTTTTTATTTATATAGGATGCTACTTTCTGGAAATATTCTTCCGATTCATAACCTCCCAGCGTAATAATCTTACCTCCGATGATTACCTTTGCTGTATTTTTGACCGCCATCCGTACGAGCCTCCTGTATCTTATTATTACTGTTCTGCAGTAATACCACCGTCTCTGTAAATCCACAGTGTATGTCACAAATTTCTAATTCTTTTATCAGGAACGTTCTGTAAACTATTATCTGCCTCAGTAACATTATATTCTTTATAAAATCTCTCCACTGTCTGTAATGTCTTCAGTGATCCAGACTCAGATTACTGCTGTTACTCCGTTCTCAGTAACACATTTCACGCTCTGAATCTGCCGGAAATTCCAGACATTTACTTCATTATACTCGAAAGCAGTCGAAATGTATAGGAATTTTTAAAAAAGTTTTACTTTTTATAACCCAGATGCTCATATGCAAGAGCTGAAGCCATACGTCCACGGGGTGTACGGTTCAGAAAACCATTCTGCAACAGATACGGCTCATATACATCCTCCAGAGTACCGGAATCCTCACCTATGGCAGCAGCCAGCGTCTCCAGTCCCACAGGACCACCCTGAAAATTCACGATCATAGTCTGAAGGATCCTTCTGTCAATCTTATCAAGACCATACTGATCCACCTCAAGAAGATCCAGCGCAAAACAGGCCACATCATAGGTAATCCTGCCATCATACTTCACCTGGGCAAAATCACGTACCCTCTTCAGCAGACGATTGGCAAGCCTTGGCGTTCCCCTGGATCTCTTGGCGATCTCAGCTGCCCCCCTCTCATCAATCTCCACTCCAAGAACCTGGGCAGAACGTATAATGATCGTCTCCAGCTCCTCATTCGTGTAAAACTCCAGATGATGCATCACACCAAAACGGTCACGAAGAGGCGCTGAAAGAAGCCCCGCCCTCGTAGTAGCACCCACCAGGGTAAACTTAGGCAGATCCAGACGGATAGACCTGGCTGATGCACCCTTCCCGATCATAATATCAATGGCATAATCCTCCATTGCAGGATAAAGAACCTCTTCCACCTGCCTGTTCAGACGATGGATCTCATCCACAAACAGAATATCCCCCTCCTGCAGATTATTAAGAATCGCAGCCATCTCCCCCGGCTTCTCGATCGCAGGGCCGGAAGTCACCTTCATATGAACTCCCATCTCATTGGCAATAATACCCGAAAGCGTAGTCTTGCCAAGCCCCGGAGGACCATAAAACAGCACATGATCCAGAGCATCATGCCTCTGCTTCGCAGCCTCTATATAAACCTTCAAAGTACTCTTGGTCTTCTCCTGACCAATATAATCATCCAACGTCTGCGGCCTGAGATTCCCCTCAAGAGAAAAATCCTCCTCCATCACATCTGTCGTTATAATACGTTTCTCCATCTGTTACCATCCTAACCTGTTTTTGTTTCATCCAAATATCTTCGTTCAGAAATTCTTCAGCGCAGCCTTCAGCAGCCCCTCCACATCATCCGGTGCCACATCAGTAACCTTACGCACAGCACGAAGAGCATCCGTACTGCTGTATCCCAAGGCAACCAAAGCCTCCACAGCCTCCTGCCTGCCATCCGAGATCTCACCCATTCCTGCAGCAGCCTTCTCCTGCTCATGAGCCAGCTTAAGTTCAAAAGCATCCTCCAGCTTCATCTTATCCTTCAGCTCAAGGATCAGCTTCTGCGCAGTCTTCTTCCCGATCCCCGGTGCCTTCGACAACGTCTTCACATCATCCGAAAGAATCGCAAACCGCAGCTCATCCGCTGTAATCCCCGCCAGAACTCCTATCGCAGCCTTCGGACCAACCCCATTCACTCCCAAAAGCAGCTTAAACATCTGCAGATCATCCTTAGATTTAAAGCCATACAACTTCATGGCATCCTCTCTCACACTAAAAAAAGTATGAATCTTCACTTCCTCGCCAATACGAATATTAGAAAGATCCGTACCCGTCATATATATATCATAACCAATCCCACCCGCCTCAACAACGACAGAGTTCTCAGTCATATCCACTGCAGTTCCATGAATAAACGCAATCACAATACTACCTCCGGTTTCTTCATCATTACTTCTGAACCATCATAACACATCCCACCCCAGAGCGCAAACGTATATTCGAAAAAAAGAAGAACCCCCATGCAGCTCCTCGCCACACAGCGGTTCTCCCCCTCATCACTGAATAATATGTCTAGGACAAGCCTCTTTACATGCCCCACAGTTCGTACACTTACTATAATCAATATGCGCACAGAACTCATCAACTGTGATCGCCCCATTCGGGCAGGTCTTCTCACACTTCTTACATCCGATACATCCCACCTCACAGGCAGAAGTAACAGCCTTACCCTTTGCATGAGAACTGCACTGTACAAATGTAGTCTGCTCATAAGGCACAAGCTCGATCAGATGCTTCGGACATTTGGCAACACACTTACCGCAGGCCTTACATGCCTCCTTATCAACCACAGCCACACCATTCACAACATCAATAGCGCCAAAAGGACAGACCTTCACACAGCTTCCAAAACCAAGACATCCATAAGTACATGCCTTGGCGCCGCCGCCCGGAACAAAAGCCATCATTTCACAGTCTTCCACACCTGTATAAGCAAAATTCTCTTTTGTCTTCTCACAGGTACCTGCACACTTCACATATGCCACCTGACGGGCAGTCTCAACAACCTCCTGTCCCATGATCCCTGCGATTATTTTTCCCACAGGCTCACCGCCCACAGGACATCCGTTTACAGGTGCCTCGCCCTTAGCGATAGCAGCTGCCAGACCATCACAGCCAGGATAGCCACAGCCACCACAGTTATTTCCCGGAAGCGCCTCACGGACTGCAACTTCCTTCTCATCTACTTCCACAGCAAACTTCTTACCGGCCACTCCAAGAAAAACACCGATAAAAAGACCGACTGCCGCAACCAGCACAGTTGCCGCGATAATTGCTCCTATATTCATACCGGTCCCTCCTTAAATCAGTCCTGAAAATCCGAAGAAGGCAATTGCCATCAGTCCGGCTGTCAGCAGAACTGTAGGAAATCCCTGGAAGGATTTTGGAATATCATTGTATGCGATCTTCTCACGAATACCAGCCATCAGGACAATAGAAATGGTAAATCCCACTGCTGTTGCAAATCCGTTCACAGTTCCCTGAAGAACATTATACTCCTTCTGCACATTTGTAAGGGCAACACCGAGCACTGCACAGTTTGTTGTGATCAGAGGAAGATACACTCCCAAAGCCTGATACAGAGAAGGCATCGTCTTCTTAAGAAACATCTCTACAAACTGTACAAGAGCTGCGATCAGCAGGATAAATACAATCGTCTGCAGATAAGTCAGGTTTGTAGGAACCAGAACAAGATTATAAATAATGCCTGTCACAAAGGATGACAGCGTGATAACAAAGATAATCGCACCGCCCATGCCTGCTGCTGTCTCAACACTCTTGGAAACACCAAGGAAAGGACAAAGACCAAGGAACTGGCTGAGGACTACGTTATTTACGATCGCTGAGCTTACAAGTATGATCAAAAGTTCTTTCATAATCCATTACCCCCTTTTTCCTTTGCACATAGTATTGCCGCAGGATGCACAGCTTCCGCCGCAGTCCGGATTACTTGGGTCAATGCCGCGTTTTGCAGCGCCAAGTTTAAATTTGTTCTGTAATGCAGAGAGAGCTGCCAGAACAAAGAAAGCTCCAGGTGCAAGAATAAAGATAGTGATCGGTTCATAGCCTGCCTTACCTGCAGCAGCATCTGCCAGAGGAAGGATCTGATGTCCGAACAGAGAACCTGCTCCGATCAGCTCACGGACTGCACCAATACAGGTAATACTTAAAGTAAAGCCAAGTCCCATGCCAATACCGTCAAACAGAGAGGCAACAGGTTTATTCTTTGATGCATAAGCTTCCGCACGTCCAAGGATAATACAGTTTACTACGATCAGAGGAATATAGATTCCAAGCGCATCATACAGACTTGGGATAAATCCCTGTAAAAGAAGCTGTACGACTGTTACAAATGAAGCAACAACAACGATAAATGCAGGCATACGCACTCTGTCCGGAATAAAGTTTCTCAGAAGAGAGATCATTAAGTTAGATGCTGCAAGGATCACTGTTGTAGTAAGACCCATTCCGATACCATTGGTCGCTGATGTGGTGATAGCCAGTGTAGGACACATACCAAGCATCAGTACAAAGGTAGGATTTTCTTTGATGATTCCGTTATACAAACGTTCTGCCGGTGTGTTTGGTTTCATCACTGATTTCCCCCTTTCTCAAACTGGAATGCACAAAGACCTGCGTTAACACCGTTAGTCATTGCATTTGTGGTAATGGTGGCACCGCTTAAAGCATCAATCTGGTTATCTGCCGTGGCACCTGTCTTTGTATATTCAAACTTATCTACTTTCTTATCTTTGAACTGATCTTTAAATCCATCTGTATTGGCTCTCATACCAAGACCTGCAGTCTCACCTATGGAAAGAATAGAAATCCCGTTTAAGGTTCCGTCATCCTGGATACCCATTGCAAAACGGATATCTCCGCCATAGCCTTCAGAGGTGGTTACTGTAAATGCATATCCCAGTTCATTTCCCGAAGCATCCTTTGCCAGCATAGTCTCATCAACAGACTGTGCTGCATATCCATTCTCATCCAGATAAGCCTGCATGGCATCTGCATCCACATCTACCACATCAAAGCTGTCAGCATCAGCAAATACAGCCTTATACGCATCCTGCTTTGCCTGTGCTTCCTGCTGTGCGATAGGATCTGCAGTAATATCCTGGACTACACCAAGGGCAAGTCCTGCTACCAGTGTGATCACTGTGATAGCAATCGTGTCTTTGATAATTCGATTATTCATGCCTTCTTGCCCCCTTTCCCAAATGCCGGGTGACGAGTCACACGCTCGATCATCGGAACTAACAGGTTGCAGAAAATGATCGCATAGGAAACGCCCTCTGCAGAACCGCCAAAAAGACGATAGATTGCGGTCAGTACACCAAGACAGACACCGTATACATACTGTCCTCTTGGAGTGATAGGTGTTGTGACATAATCTGTAGCCATAAACCATGCGCCAAGCATAAGACCACCGCCAAAGAGATGACTGAACAGATAATTTACATCAAATCCCATGCCTGTTCCAAGCATATAGAAGATCACAAATACCGCAAAACTTCCAATATAGGTAAGAGGAATCTTCAGATCGATCACCTTAAAAACAAGAAGGATCGCTGCTCCGATAAGGATCGCAAGAGCTGAAGTCTCTCCGATAGTACCCTGGATATCACCGATAAACATATGTAATACAGAAACAGAGCTGTCTGTAAATCCATTCTGTTTAAGAGCTGCCAGTGGAGTTGCACCTGATACCGTATCCACCACACCTCTGAACTTATCGTTCACTGCAAAATCTGTCATTTTTCCTGCAAAAGAAATCATAAGAAAACATCTTCCTGCAAGTGCCGGATTCATAAAGTTCTGTCCCAGACCTCCAAAGAGCTGTTTTACCACAATAATGGCAAATGCACTGCCAAGTACAGGCATCCACAATGGAATGGAAGCAGGCATATTTAATGCCAGCAGTAAGCCTGTAACTACAGCACTGAAATCTGTGATCGTATTCTTCTTGTGCATCAGCTTGTCATAAAGCCACTCAAAAAACACACTGGAAGCTACTGTAACTATGATCACCAGTAATGCTCTGATCCCAAAATTATAAATTCCAAACAGTGTAGTCGGCAAAAGTGCCAGGACTACAAGCTGCATGATCTTGCTTGTTGTCATCTTATCCCGGATATGGGGATTGGATGATACATGTAACATCTGATCCATTTATTATATCCCCCTTTTTTACTTTCTCTTACGGCTTGCCAGAACCATCTTACGCATAGATTTAATAGACTGGGTCAGCGGACGTTTGGCAGGGCAGATATAACTGCAGCAGCCGCATTCGCAGCACTCCATACCATCAAATTTCTGGAAACTCTCCATATCTCCATGCTCTGCAAAGGTCGCAAGTCTTGCAGGAATAACATGACCCGGACAGACTCCTACGCATCTGCCACAGTTAATACATGCAGTCTGCTGTGCATCCGCAACATCATCCTTCTCCAGACACAGACATGCAGAAGTTGTCTTAATACAGGGTACATGCAGATCATACATTGCAAATCCCATCATAGGACCGCCTGCGATCACCTTTGTAACAGAATCCGTCAGACCTCCTGCTGCCTCAATCACCTCTGCCATATCTGTTCCTGACAGAACGCCAAGGTTCTGTGGTTTCTTTATCCCCTGTCCAGTTACTGTGACAATACGGTTCATAACAGGTCTTCCAAGAATGACTGCCTCATAAATGGCAACAACCGTATCCACGTTGTCAACTACGCAGCCTGCATCTGCAGGAAGCATAGTTGAATTGATCTCTCTGTCTGTAACAGCCTTGATAAGAAAACGCTCACCACCCTGAGGGTATTTGGTCATCAGTTCTGCAACCTCAATACGTGGAATATCCTCCACCATTTTCTTCAGCTTCTTAATACACTCAGGCTTATTATCCTCAATACAGATATATCCTTTTGCATTATCAAAAAGCTTCAGCATAACTCTAAGACCTTCGATCAGCTTCTCAGAATCATCAAGCATTCTTCTGTAGTCACTGGTAAGATAGGGTTCACATTCTGCACCATTGATAAGAACATAATCTATCTTCTCCGGTTCCTTTGGAGCAAGCTTTACCTGTGTAGGGAATCCGGCACCGCCCATTCCCACAACTCCTGCTTCCTTGATCCTTGCAAGGATCTCATCCTTTGACAAGTCCTCCAGCCTTGCAGGAATATATTCCACACTCTCATATTTCTGGTCATTCTCAATGATAATGGAATTGACCATAGATCCGGTCGCTGTCAGACGGGGCTCGATTCCCTTTACAGTACCGGAAACAGACGAGTGGACAGGTGATGAGACAAAGCCTGCTGCATCCGCAATCTTCTGCCCTGCAAGCACATGGTCTCCTTTTTGAACTATTGGGGCAGCCGGAGCGCCGATATGCTGGGAAAGAGGATATACCATATCCCCTTTTGGCAGATATTTCACTGCAGGACTGTCCTTGGATAATTCTTTTCCGTCATAAGGATGAATACCACCCTTAAAGGTTAAAATTCCCATTTTGTTCCCTCCTTTTTCACATTTTTCGCATCTTACTCATTATGCTTTTTTTCTTTTTTATCCCGGATATTCTTCAGATTATGTAATCTGTAGCCTCGGTTCAGGTTTGGATATGATTTTACGAAACGGCGCATATTGTGGCCGGCTTTTGCAGCCATGGCCTCTTTTCTCTTCTGAAGCTCTGCACTGATCTCCGCAGCAACTGCAGCACGCTTCTGCTCCATTTCCCTGAGAACTTCCACATCTGCCAGACGTTCCTTCACACTCTCAAGAGTAGCCTCTTTGGCAAATCCAACACTGGCAACCTTCTCGTGCATTCTGACAAGCATTTCGTCCTTTGCCTGTTCCATTGCAGCCTCGATAACAGGCAGTTTCTCGTGAATACGGAAGGCTGCTGCTGCTGAAAAAGCAAAGTCTATAACATAACCGACTCCTATCACACATACACCGATCTCACCCACAAAAACAGGATACAGGGCTACAACAGTTTCAACAACAGGATGCAGAACTTTAAACAAAAGTACTGTAAAAAATCCCCAGCCAAGTGATGCTCCCAGACAGATACGGCCCTGGAAATTAAATTTATTATCACTGTAATCCCACCAGGACGTATGGAATATGGATTCCATCAATACAGCTGTCACATACTCCAGTGCAGTTGCCACAACAACTCCTCCCACATAGAGATACAGGATATTGTCACTGACAGGTCTCAAAATCGCATAGACAGATACTGCCCCAAATCCATAAATAGTACATAAGGGTCCGTTGATAAAACCACGGTTTACAAACTTACCACTCTTCACAGATACGTAGCAGGTTTCCCATACCCAGCCAAAGAAACTGTATATGATCAGCCAATTCAGGAGATGATAGACATCTATCCCCAAAACAGATAAATCCCACATGCTTTTTCTTCCTTTTTTGTTTATTTTTTTCAATTACATTTATACTATAAACCATTTTTTTCAAAAAATCACTACCCAATTTTTATTTTCTTGTGTATAATTAAATACAATTTCAGAAAGGAAAAAACGTTAACATGATTGTTAAAAAAATGCCTATTTTACAAGGGTTTTCGGACTTTGAGAGTGTTAATTTTTTCACTGGAAAATTCTTCCGAAAATACAATTTTTCACCTGTTTTTTATGACATTGAAACCACTGGATTATCAAGAAATTCCACGTATTTGTACCTGATCGGAGCTGTTGGAATTGAAGATGAAAATTGGATTTTTCATCAATGGATGGCCGAAAACGACAAGGAAGAAGAGACAATTCTGAGAATTTTTTCACAATTTCTTCAACAGTATGACTGCCTGATCTCTTACAACGGAGAACGGTTTGACCAGCCTTATCTTGAAGCAAGATATGAAAAATATGGCATCCCCTCTCCATTTAAAGAGAAATATTCTCTTGATCTGTATCGCACATTAAAGCCTTTAAAGTCTCTGCTAAAGCTGCCTGCCATGAAGCAGCCCTGTCTGGAAGAATTCCTGGGGATCAGAAACAGGATCTACGATGACGGAAAGAAATGTATTCAGCTTTATAAGGATTTTCTGAAAAAAAGAGAGCCAATCATGGCAGAGAACATCCTTGGACATAACCTGGAGGATGTGCTGGGACTTGGAAAGATTTTTGATATGCTTGGATATCTCTGTATTTATGACGGGGATTATGAGGTTACATACAGCGAGTTTGACGGAGAAAATCTGATCCTGAAGCTGAATCTCCCCTGCAGCCTGCCCATGGAATTTTCCAATGGAAACGAACATTTCTATCTGACAGGAAAGGATGAAGAAGTAAAATTTATCATCAGGACAGTTGATGGAAAACTGAAACAATACTATGAAAATTATAAAGACTATTACTATCTTCCTGAGGAAGATACTGTCATCCCAAAATCTCTTGGATCCGGAATTGACAAAAAGCACCGGAAAGCAGCAACCAGGGCTACCTGCTACACCTGGTTTGACTGCTCCGATGCCTTTCTGGACACTCCAGGGCAGCAAAAGCAGTACTTAACGTATACGCTTCCCTACCTTATCGGAACATTATAATAATTTCGCAAAATCCGCCTGTTCAAAATGAACAGGCACTTCACTGCTGACGGAAAATATATGACCGTCAAATTCAGCTGTTCTGAAAAAACATCTCTTTTCCGTGGATTTTCCAAGGATAAATCTATCTGCCTCAGGTACAATTTCAAAGGCATCCAGGGGAAGACTCATTCCCCTGCCTGTCATCTTCATATAGCTTTCTTTTAAGGTCCAGAGTGTAAAAAAAGCCCTGCTTTTATCTGTCGAAGACCTTATATATTCAAGCTCCGATAAATAAAAATAATGCTCTGCAACTTCAAGAGGTGCATTTACATTCTTCTCAATATCGCATCCTATCTCACAGTCTGAGGCCACTCCCACAACGTAATCCCCTCCATGGGAGACATTAAAAAAAACACCATCCACAACAGGCTTTCCGTTTTCTGAATACTTCAGACAATCTTCACAAAGACCGTTTTCATTCAGTATCTTTCGGATAATGATCCCTGCACCAAGGCTTCTCTTTCTGTCATCAGGCATACGATACCGCAGGACCTTTTCTCTGCGGTCTGCACCAACCAGATCCAGAAGCCTTTCATCCTGCAGGGGATCTTCAAAGTTTCTTATATTGATTCTGTATAATTTCAGCATTTTACTTATCTTCAGATATCTGCAAATTCCATCCTGAGAATGTTTTTTCCGTCTGTACTGCTGTAACTGATGGCAGAACATAATTGTCTGGTAATCATGATTCCCATTCCACCCTGGTCAAAATCTTCAAAATCCTTATCGCTTTCCTTTTCAAGGGGATTAAAAAGTATTCCGTTATCTGTAAAACTGACAGTTATTTTATCTGCATCCTTATTGCATACAAACTGCACCTGGTCTGCTCCGGAATAACTGACAATGTTGACAAAAATCTCTTCACATGCAAGACAGATTTTATTTCTGATCTCAGGATCCGGGAAATTTCCTTCCGGATCATCTGTCAGCTGAAAGATACATTCCTTTATCCTTTCCAGCTCGGACAGTTCACAGGACAGTTCCAGATATTTCTCTTCTTGTCTGGCAGCAGGCATATCCACACACCTCCGTCCATTTTAACTGCAGACTGCGGATATCCGCAGTCTGCAAACATTTCAGTGGCTGCTATTTCTGAATATCAATCTTACTGTCAAAACCGGTAAGCTTGAATACATCATAAACTTCATCACATACATTTATGATCTTAAAGCCATCCTTGCCTGCCATTTTTTTGTAGGCAGCAATCACCTGACGTAAGCCTGCTGAAGAAATATACTCCAGCTTTGCAAAGTCAAATACAAGACTTGTAACACTGGCATCCAGTTCAGAAAGCGCCTGTCCAAGCTGAGGAGCTGTCTGAGTGTCAAGCCATCCGCTGATCTCCATAGTTACTTTATTTCCCTCTGTTTTGTTTATAATTTCCATTGTTGATTTCTCCTTCTGAATTATTAATTATGATCAGTCAAAAAATGTAAGTCTGTCAAGTGCAGCAATGGCATTTTCCAGATATCTGTCATCTGTGACAGGCCATTTATAATCAAGTCTGTAAAGAGCCTGTGCTGTAAATCTGTTACTGTAATCCATGGTATAGATCTCATTTTCATTGTGTGAAGTATAGGCGATAAGACCTGATACAGCATCAGAATCATCGCTGTTCTTGGCAAATTCCTTCACAGCATCCTCAAACTCTTCATCCCTCACAATATCCAGTTTAAATCCATAATTACGCATTGCATAGATCAGATCCGCCATATAAATATGATGGCTGTTGCATGCATGGAATACAGTAAATCTTCTGTCCGTCTGTACAAGCTTCAGAACCGCAAGTGCAGTGGAATCAATTGGAGAGAACTCTGCAACCTCATGCATACTGCCCATTGGGAACTTACCTACAGCCTTATAACCTCTCAGACTGCGCAGGAATCCGTTGGTAATAAAGTTGATCTGGAACTCACCGTCTGAATTTCTGCTCATAAGATTTCCCACACGGATGATCTTGCCGTCAAGTCCTGCTGAAACAGCTTCCAGCACTGCTCTCTCTGCAAGGAATTTTGTCCGGATATATTCGTTTGTAATATTCTGTCCGATGTAGAGATCATTCTCACCAAATACTCTGGACATTGGCGGAACACCATCTGAGCCTTCACCTGCCACAGAAACTGTAGAGATCTGGATCAGTCTGCGTCCTGTATTCTTACAGAAATCAATAAGGTTCTCAACACCATGTACATTGATCTTTTCAAGCACATCATCTGCTGCAAAATGCTTTACGCAGGCAGCACAGTTAATGACAGTATTAAATTTATATGCTGTAAATCCATCTACCTGTTCCTTTGATGTGATATCTCCATCAACACAGATAATACGGTCTTCAAACAGTTCCTGGCAAGGATTGTCAAAATAATACATCAGCATATTCATCATTCGTTTTTCCGGTGATTCATAGCTGCCCTTACGTACCAGACAATATACCTTACCATCATAATTGTCAAGATAAGCTTTCAGTATATGTATTCCAAGGAAACCTGTAGCACCGGTGATCATAATATCTCCAAGCTTCTCCTTAGTGATGCTGTCCAGATTCTCTTCTGTATTAGCGCTGATAACATTCTGGATCCTGTTATAGTTATAATCCGCAAATTCATTGTTGCCCTTTGAGCTTCCTGATAAAGCTTCATCATCAACCAGAGATGCAAGCTGGCGGACTGTAGGATATTTGAAAATATCAGCATATACAATAGAAATATTCTTTGAAAGACACATAACAGCAACCTTTGATGCAGTAAGAGAAGAACCTCCAAGTTCAAAGAAGTTATCCTCTATTCCTACCTTTTCGATTCCCAGCGCCTTTTCAAAAATATTGCAGAGTTCTGTCTGAACAGCAGTGACAGGTTCTACATATTCTGTGCTGTTTACAGTTACTTCCGGCATTGGAAGTGCCTTTTTGTCAATCTTGCCGCCTGGTGTCACAGGCATTTTATCAATATGTACAAAGAAAGATGGCATCATATAATCAGGAAGCAGAGGCTCCAGGAATGTCTTTAACTCAGCATCCGGAATGCTCTCACCTGTATAATAAGCGGTGATATACTTATTTCCACCCTTTTCAACCACTGTGACAGCTGAATTATGTACCAGTTCATGCTTAAGGACTGCTCCCTCGATCTCACCAAGCTCAACACGGTATCCTCTTATCTTCACCTGAGAGTCAATTCTGCCTATGTACTCTATATTTCCGTCACCTTTCATGCGGACCATATCACCGGTTCTGTAAAGTCTTCTGTCCTCCTCGCATACAGAGAATGGATTCTCCACAAATACAGAAGCTGTTTTCTCCGGAAGATTATGATATCCTCTTGCGATCTGACGTCCTGCATGACAAAGCTCACCGGAAGCTCCCACTGGAAGTCTGTTCAGATTCTCATCCACAATATAACTGCGGACATTTCTCTGTGATCTTCCGATAGGGATATTATCATACTGCTTATCAACTCTGAACTCTGTGGAAGATACAGTATTCTCTGTAGGACCATAGCCATTTATCATCTGATAGGTACGATTCCTGTAATGCTTGAATTTCTCTCCGCCCAGTGTGACAAATCTAAGGGCCGGAGCATCTTCCAGAAGCTCTGCGACCAGCTCACCCATCTGTGTAGGGAAGGTTGCTGTGGTGACCTTTTCCTCTCTCACAAATTTACTTACTGCAATCGCATCCTTTCGGATGCCCTCAGGTAAAATATATAAAACAGAACCTGCTGTAAGAGGTGCGAATAGATCGATCACTGACGCATCAAAACAGAAGCTTGCAAACTCTGCAGTAATGTCATCCGGTGTGAGATTTCTGTTCTCTCTGATATATTCGATCAGGTTCATCAGGTTTCTGTGTTCCAGCATAACACCTTTCGGCTTTCCTGTGGATCCTGAGGTATAGATCATATATGCAAGATTCTCAGGCTTCGGAGAGGTAAGCTTAGCAGTAAGTTCAAAATCCTTCGCTTCTGCTTCCACAGAATCCAGACTGATCACATTTCCCTCATAGAAATCTACAAGATCTCTGTACTTATCAATCACAAGGAGGTTCTCTGCGCCTGAATCCTTCAGCATATACTCGATCCTGCTCTGCGGATACTCAGGATCCAGAGGAACATAGGCTCCTCCTGCCTTCATAACACCCACATAAGCTATGGCATATTCCTTTGTCCTGCCGCACAGGATACCAGCTGCCTGTTCCGGACCAAAGCCATTCTCTGTAAGCTTCTGTGCAACGTAATCAGACATTCTGTCCAGTTCTCTGTAAGTAAAGTCGCCAAATTCATCCCTTACAGCCGGTCTTTCCGGATATTTCGCTGCTGCCTCCCTGAACAGATCCACAAAGGTCTTTCCTGCATGCTCAGGAATATTCTCCATCTCCGTCTCTTCCTCAAACATCAGTCTGATATCTGCAGGATCACATTCATTAAGGATTCCCTCAGCAGTAAGCTCCAGATTATCTGCCAGATATTTTATGGTTTCCTCATGGTACATATCGCCTCTGTATTCGATATCAAAGACAAATTTATTCTTCTCAATGGCAATACTGATGGATACAGGAGCTTTTGCCATATTCAGGCGGACAGGTTCTTCCTGTGCATATTCTCCGCCAACATTATCAAACTCGAAATTATCCCCCTGGTATATAACCATGGCATCTGCTTTAATGTCAAATTCATGGCTGATCTGCGCGAACGGATAGATATCGTTGTTCATGGAATTGATCAGCTGTCTCTGAATCTCAGCCAGACAGTCCTCTGTGCTTCCTGCAAAATTACAGTAAACAGGAAGGGTCTTTACAAGCATACCCACTGTTTCTGAGAGTCTGGAATCATTTCTTCCATGGTAAATAGTAGTAAATACAGCATCCTTCTTAAAGTTATATTTGCCCAGCATAATACCAAAGGCTGAAATAAAGAATACATTTTCTGTGATCCCATGCTTCTTGCAGAAATCCTTCACAGCCTGTACTGAAATCTCCATGGACTCCCTGCGGTAAAGCTCTGCTGCAGGAGTGGCACCGCTCTTATCAGGATAGAAGCTTATACTTCCCCCTGCCTTCTCAAATACAGATCTGTAGTAATCCTCTGCATTCCTATAAGAATCACTGGCAAGTGCATCTCTGTTATCCAGGGCAAGATCATAAGAAGTATAGGTTTCCGGTTCCAGCTTCTCACCACTGTAAGCTCTGTTAATGTCATTCATGATGATAGCAAGGGAGGTACCATCCGCAACAATGTGATGAAGGTCAAGGAAAAGATAATTGCCTTCACAGGTCCTGTAGATCTCAAATCTGAAAAGCTGCTCATTAAACAGCATGTACGGACGGACCAGCGTTTCCTTATTCATTCCGTTTATGATCTGTGTTTTGCATACAAGACCATCCTTGCGTTTCTGAAGCACATTTCCGTTATCATCCATAAAAAGCCGTGTTTTCAGATAAGGATGAGCCTCAACGGTACTGTCAACAGCTGCTGCAAGTCTGTCCAGATCCACCTTTTTGTCAAGCTTCAGAAGATATGGGATATTGTAGATAGTTGATCCCATATTGGCAGTACATTCAATGAAAATACCCTCCTGTGTATTTGTAAGAGGATAACTTTCCTGTACTTCCCTCTTTGTCTCCTTACCTGCAGTTTTTACAAAGCCTTCCAGCATCTGAACTGTAGGATTATCCTTGATATCCGATGTTTTGATAACAATATCAAACGCTTTTGAGATCAGGATATTCAGCCTGATGGCAGTAATGGAAGTCAGTCCTGCCTCATAAACATCTGTAGTGATTCCAAATTCTGTATAACCCAGAACCTCTGCAATACAGTCAAATAATTTCTGCTGTACTTCATTCTGAGGCTTAATGATCTCTGCTGCCTTTCTCTCAGGCATTGGAAGAGCTTTCTTATTCACCTTCTGGTTCTGGTTCAGAGGAATCTTGTCGATCTGCATGGTAACAGCAGGAACCATATACGGAGGCTTTGTCTCTTTAATAAAGTTATTTAAAGCATTGATATCAACTTTACTGTCAGATACAACATAAGCAGCAATATATTTACCGCCGCCCTGCTCATCAAAGGCAACCACAGTTGCATCCTTAATACCCGGATACCTTCTTATAACCTCTTCTACCTCTGAAAGCTCGATCCTGAAGCCTCTGATCTTAACCTGGGAATCCTTTCTGCCAATGATCTGAATATTTCCATCAGGAAGATATCTTGCCACATCGCCGGAATGATACAATACTTCGTAGCCTTCTGCATCATCATACGTATTCTTTGTATAAACTTCCGCTGTCTTCTCCGGTTTATTCAGGTATCCTCTTGAAACCTGCCATCCGGCGATCATCAACTCTCCACACGCACCTGCAGGAAGCATATGTCCATACTTATCTGCAATATAAAGTTTCACATTATCAAGAGCTTTTCCGATAGGAACATTCGGATAATACTTATCCATCTCAAACACAGTGGTAAAAATAGTGGCCTCTGTAGGTCCATAGGCATTTATAAATGTATAACCTTTCGGCGGTTCACAGGGAACAAGCTTCTCTCCTCCTACGGAAAGATACTTCAGGCTCTTGCATTCCATCTCAAGTGCAAACTGTCTTCCTACCTGCGTTGTCATAAAGGAATGGGTAATACCGTTCTCATCAAAATAACTCTGAAGTCCCATGAAATCCAGACGGATCTCTTCCGGAATAATATGAAGCTGTGCACCATTTGTAATCGCTCCGTAAATATCCATCATGGAAGCATCAAAACCAAAGGATGCATAGGCTGCTATCCTGGAATCAGAATCTATACCATAATATCTTCTGTACCAGCGGCAGAATGCAGTAATATTTCCATATTCAAGCATACAGCCCTTTGGCACACCTGTGGAACCTGAGGTGTACAGAAGAATAAACAGGTCATGTAACTGAGGTTTCTTAAGCTCAGCCTCTGTATCAGCAAGTCCCGGGATCTCATCTGTAAATAACACAGGTCCCTGATATCCGTCCACCAGATGTAGAAGTTCTCTGTCTGCGATGAGAAGCTTCGCAGCAGAATCCTCCAGCATATACATAAGGCGGTCCTTTGGATAGGTAGGATCAAGAGGCTGATAAGCTGCACCTGCCTTGATCACACCCATAGGTGCAATGGCCATATATTCACAGCGAGGGATCAGGATAGATACAACATCCTCCGTGCCGATGCCCTGGGATACAATATATTTTCCAAGTCTGCTGCTGATCTCATCCAGCTCTTTATAAGTATACTTCTTATCCTTAAATACAACTGCAGTATGATCCGGAATAGTCTGCACCATCTCATCAAACATATCTGAGACAGTTTTACTTCTGTCATATTCATGGACAGTATTGTTAAACTCTGCGATCTTATCAGATCCATTCTGAGAAAGAACAGAGATTTCCGAAATATATTTTGCCTTCAGCATGGAATTCATTGCTGCTTCATAGGAATCCAGCATTCCATCCACAAACTCTTCGCTGTACATATCACTGCGATATTCAGCAGTAAGTACATATTTGTGATCATACTCTCTCACCTGTATGAGCAGAGGCATCTTAGCCATATCAGCAGAAAGGTCATGACCTCTGGCAATGGTATCACCAATCGGATAATCATCACTGAGCTCTGCCTGATATGCAAAAACAAGATCAGAATTTATACCATACTTTGCACAGATATCAGAGAATGGGAAAATATCATTGGCCATTGATGACAGCATCTGTTCAGAAAGCTCTGTCATATATGCCTGTACAGTTGCCTCAGGGTTAAAGGTACAGTAAACAGGAAGAGTCTTTACAAGCATACATACTGTATTCTCAAGTCTTGAGTCATTTCTTCCATTATAAATAGTTGCAAAAAGGCTGTCCTCAGAATTAGAGTATTTAGTCATGAGAATACCGAACAGACCTGTAAATAAGATGTTTGGCGTAACACCCAGCTTCTCACAGGAAGAAAGGACTGTATCCTCTCTTGTACTCATCTCTTTTGACAGATATCCTCTTTCAGGGAGCTTTCCTGTTCTGTCAGGAAGTGGAAGAGATTCTGTCTCAACTCCCTCCAGAATACTGTCATAATACTTCTCAGCCTTCTTATATTTGCCCTCTTTCATCTGCTGCTCTTCATCAAGTGCAGCGTCAAAGCCTGTATAGGATTCCTTCTCCGGTTTCTCTCCCATATAAGCCCTGTTGATATCCTCAAAAATAATATCATAGGAATTACCGTCAGCCAGGATATGATGGAAGTCCGTAAAAAGATATTTTCTGTCCTCTGTGACATAAATCTCTGTGCGGAGCAGGCGTCCCTTCTCAAGCTTAAATGGACGTACAAGATGATCTCTCAGGTCTTCAAACTCCTCATTTGTAGTCTGGATCACCTCAGGTACAAAGTTCTCATCACACGGCTTCTGAACCATCTCTCCCCTGTCATTTAAAAATACCCTTGTAAGCAGATAGGAATGTGCACTCACTGTCTGTGTAAGAGCATCAGATAATCTCTGAACATCAACTGCAGGATCAAGTTCAAAAAGAAACGGGATATTATATACTGTACTCTCCGGGTTCTTACTGCATTCTGCAAAAATCCCCTTCTGGGAACCTGTAAGAGGATAAACCTCTCTCTTCTCATAGGTTCTGAGCTTAGGAGCAAGCATTACATATTTCTCCAGTTTCTCCACAGTATTGTTCTCATGGATATCACTCGTCTTTACAGTAACTCCGAATTCATCTGAGATCAGGATACACAGCTTCATGGCACTTATGGAAGACAGACCTGCTTTATAAAAGCTTGTATCAATTCCAAAAAAGTCATTCTCCACAACCTTTGCAACGATCTCAAAAATCTTCTTCTGCATCAGTGTTTCCGGCTCTTTCAGGTTCTTTGGCTGGGCAACCGGCTTTGGAAGTGCTTTCTTGTCAATCTTTCCGTTCTGTGTCACCGGCATTTTTTCCAGCTGGACAAATACCTCAGGAACCATATAATGTGCCAGAGATCCTGCTGCATATTCAGAAAGTTCCTCAGGGCTGATCTCACGGTCTGCTATAAAATAACAGCAGAGATATTTATTATCAACAGGCACTGTAATACTTGTGATAATTCCTTTATAAGAGTTAATTACCTCTTCAATCTCACCAAGCTCGATCCTCAGGCCACGCAGTTTGATCTGGTTATCTATTCTTCCGAAGAATTCAATCTCACCCTCAGGGCTGATCCTTGCAAGGTCACCGGTCTTGTAGGCTCTCTCTCCGTTCAGGTCAATAAAGACAGCAGCTGTCTTCTCAGGCAGATTCATATAGCCTCTGCCCACTCCAAGGCCTGCGATCACAAGCTCCCCTGTCTCTCCGTCAGGAAGAATGTGATTCTCTTTATCCACAATGTATACCTTAACATTACCGTTAGGAACACCGATGGTAATATTTTTGCTGTCAGTGATCACCTTCATGGTACAGCTGATAGTAGTTTCTGTAGGCCCATAGCCGTTCATAATATAGGCATCCGGATTTACCCTGCGGATCTTGTCATACAGAGCCGGCGGGAACGCCTCTGCACCTACATCAAATACCTTAATCTGAGAAACTGCTTTTTCAAGCTGAGGCAGATCGATCATATTAGAAAGATAGGTAGGGGTTGTGGTCATAATATCTACTTTATTTTTGAGTATCAGTTCACCCAGCATAAGAGGGTTCAGGATCTCCTCATCAGAGGCGATCACTGCAGTCATCCCATTAGTCAGAGGCAGAAATTCCTCCAGGACAGATACGTCAAAGGTCATGGCAGCCATGGAAAGAGATACACTTCCTCTGCTTACATAACCATAAGTCTCTGCATT
>CAKSAW010000011.1 GCA_934437695.1 uncultured Blautia sp.
ATGGCAGGTGTGTTTGTGCTTTTTTCCAGGAAGAAGAAGTACCTGGATCTGAAATTGGGATTTGGGCTGTTGAATCTGTTCTTGTTGGTGCCTTTTGCAGGGCATGTGCTCAATGGTTTCTCTTATGTGTCTAACAGGTGGATCTGGGCTTATGGGATGATGATCGCGTATATTTTTGTGAAGGCGTATCCTGAGCTGTTTACTCTGACTGTGAGGGAAAAGAAGAAGATTTTTGTCATGACTGTGGCGTATTGTGTGCTGGCTCTGTTTGCGAAGGCTGCCAGGACGCAGAGAAATATGGCCGGTGTGCTGGTTCTGGTATTGGCTGTGTTTACGGTTACTTCTTTTGGAAATATTTTTCTGCAGGGGAAGTATATGTGCGGGCTTCTCAGTGCTTTGCTTGTGGTGAGCATTATGTTGAATGTTTCTTATCAGTATTCTTATGAGAAGGATTATCTGTCGGAGTTTGCAGCTGAAGAGGAGTCGCTGGATAAGCTGGAGTCGAATACGGATAAGGCGGTTCTTGCTGCCGGGGATTCGGGTGTCTATCGTTATGATCAGTATGGAACGCTTCCTTATGATAATACTTCTATGTATATGGGGACTAACAGTACTGCTTATTATTTCAGTCTTGCCAACAGCAGTATCAGTGATTTCTTCAGCGAAATGTATCTGAATACGCCCTGGGAACAGCATTATGAGAATCTTGATGGCAGAACGATCCTGGACAGGCTGGCTTCTGTGAAGTATTTTGTGATCAGAGGGGACGATTACCGTTATCTGGCTTATGGATATAACAGGAAGAAGGGTTCTGCGGGAAGTGGGAACAGTGAGTGCAGAGCCTATGAGAATGAGAATGCCCTTCCGCTGGGTTATACCTATGACAGTTATATTTCTGAATCCGAGTATAAGAAAATGGATGTTGTGAAGAAACAGCAGGCACTGATGGACGGGGTTGTCCTTGAGGAGAGTTCCCTTCCTGTGGCATCCTGTGATTTTGATGATGAGGATATTGGATACAGGATGGAGGCAGGGGATGGATGTTCTGTTTCTGAGGGAAAGATCAGAGTTACGAAAGAGGGAGCGCAGATGAAGCTTGTTTTTCGTGGGCTTACAGACTGTGAGAATTATCTGATCGCGGATAATCTGGATTATGACAGTCTTTCTCCCAGAGAACTTGTCAGTGACAGCAAGTGGAAAAAGATGTCTGACTATGACAGGAATAAGGTTCTTGATGAGGACAGTCAGTGGCGCTACTGGAAGGAAACAAAGGAAGCTGCAATGACTGTCGCATGCAATGATGTTTCCAAGAAGATAAAGATTTTTACAGATAAGTATAATGCTTACAGCGGACGTCATGATTTTCTGTGTAATATGGGATATTCCAGAACAGGAGTCCGTGCTGTGACGATCACTTTTGGAAATACAGGAGTTTATACATATGATAAGCTGAGAGTGGTATGTCAGCCTGTGAAAGGAATCGAGGAAAAGACTGAGAAGCTGGGTGAGGAAGTTCTTGAGAATGTGAAACTGGGAACTAATGAAATCACAGGAGATATCAGGGTTTCCGGAAAGAAAGCTCTTGTATTGTCCATTCCGTACAGTAGGGGATTTACAGCTTATGTTGATGGAAAAGAGACTGAGCTTCAGAAGGCAAATACTATGTTTATGGCTCTGGAACTGGAGCCGGGCTCCCATGAGATATGCCTTAAATACTGTACTCCTTATCTGAAGGCAGGAATGCTTCTTACTGTGCTGGGTCTGGCGATATATGTGGTGCTTGTATTGGCTGAAAAGAGAAAACAGAGTGTTTATGGAAAATGACAGGTAATGGACATTTCTGTAAAATCGTGTATAATAAAACAGGAAATCTAAAATAATGTGCTGATCAGATGAAGCGTGAAGCAGATGTCTGATCATAGAAAAGCGCGAAAGTGCTTACAGTAGAATGAGGAAATGACATCATGAGTAAATTATCAGTAGTACTTCCGGCATATAATGAAGAGTTAATGGTTGGAAAAACCTGCCGTGTACTGGCGGAAGTTCTTACAGAAGCGAAGATCCCCTATGAACTGGTCGTGGTGAATGATGGTTCCGGTGACCGGACATGGGAAGAGATCCGGAAAGCAGGAGAAAGGGACAGAAATGTGACAGGTGTTCTTTTTTCCAGAAATTTTGGGAAGGAAGCAGCGATTTTTGCAGGTCTGGCTCAGGCATGTGGAGATGTAGTGGCTGTTATGGACTGTGATCTTCAGCATCCTCCTCAGACTCTTATAGAGATGTATAGACTGTGGCAGGATGGCTATGAAGTGATAGAGGGTGTGAAATCAGACAGGGGAAAAGAAGGATTTATACATAAAGAGTGTGCCGGATTTTTCTATGATATTATGTCTAAGGCAACGAAGGTTAATATGAAGGATGCCTCGGATTTTAAGATGATGGACAGGAAAGCAGTGGACAGTATCCTGTCTATGCCTGAGAGAAATATGTTCTTTCGCGCTACTTCTTCATGGGTAGGATACAGGACTACCAGTGTAGAGTTTGAGGTGCAGGAGCGGGAGGCAGGTGTTTCCAAGTGGTCGCCGTGGTCTCTGGTGAAATATGCATTTACCAATATTGTGGCTTTTACCACATTTCCGCTGCAGTTTGTGACGATCACCGGGCTGATCTGCTTTGTCTGTTCACTGATCCTTATGATCTATTCTCTGGTGCAGTATTTCGCAGGTTCTGCAGTGGAGGGGTATACAACCCTGCTGATGGTATTGCTTCTGGTGGGAAGTGCCATGATGATCAGCCTTGGGATCATTGGATATTATATTGCAAGGATCTATGAGGAAGTAAAGCGCAGGCCAAGATATATTATTGCTAAAGTTATCAATGGAAATAAGGCGGAAGGATAAGAAACAGATTATGAAACAATTGATCAGAAAAATGTATGAAAGCTCTGTGATCCGTTATATTTTCTTTGGGGGATGCACAACCATGGTGAACCTGGTCAGCTTCTTTATCCTGAGAAAGCTGGATGTAGAGCTGAATCTTGCCAATATTATTTCAATCATCCTGGCTATTCTGTTTGCCTATGTGGTGAATTCAAAATATGTTTTCCAGGATAAGTGTGAGACTTTGAGAGATCATGTCCAGCCGTTCTGTAAGTTTGTCAGTGCCAGGCTGGTCACTATGGTAATCGAGGTCGGTGGTGTGTGGCTGCTGGTGTCCGTGATGGGGCTGAATGATATGATCGGGAAGTTTCTGACACAGTTTATTGTGCTGGTATTAAATTATGTATTCAGTAAGTTTTTCGTATTTACTACAGGAAAAGCAAAATAACTATATAATATAAAGAAAAGAGAGGTAAGAGATCATGACATTGGAGGAAACTATTGCAAAGATTCAGCCATTAGACAAAGATGCTATGGAGATGGCACAGAAAAGATGGAACAGTATTGCAAAACCACTTCATTCTCTTGGAAAACTGGAAACTTTTCTGATCCAGGTTGCAGGGATCACAGGAAGTGCAGAGATTGATCTTTCCAAAAGAGGTCTGATCGCCATGTGTGCGGATAATGGTGTGGTAGAAGAGGGGGTGACACAGACAGGACAGGAAGTAACTGCGATCGTGGCAGAGAACTTCCTGAGATATGATACATCTGTTGGTGTTATGTGCAAACAGAATCACACAGAGATTTTCCCTGTTGATATGGGTATGGTGACTGATACAAAAGTTCGTACAGACCATAAAGTTGCCTATGGCACAAAGAATATGGCCAAAGGTCCTGCTATGACAAGACAAGAGGCAGTGAAGGGACTTGAAGCCGGAATTGCCATGGTAAAGGAATTAAAGGATCAGGGTTATAAGCTCATTGCAACAGGCGAAATGGGTATTGGAAATACTACTACCAGCAGTGCGGTTGCTTCCGTGCTTCTGGACCAGCCTGTAGAAACAATGACAGGACGAGGTGCAGGTCTGACAAGTGAAGGCCTGGAAAGAAAGATCTCAGCGATTAAGAGGGCAATCGAAATAAATCAGCCGGATCCGTCAGATGCTGTTGATGTTCTGGCTAAGATCGGTGGTCTGGATATTGCAGGAATGGCAGGAACATTCCTGGGAGGAGCAGTTTATCATGTGCCGGTTGTGATGGATGGATTTATTGCCTGTGTATCAGCGCTGATAGCCATGAAGATCTGCCCAGTTGTAAAAGATTATATTCTTGCGTCTCATGTATCAAAAGAGCCGGCTGCTCATCTGATTCTGAAGCATCTGGATAAGGAAGCTATCCTTCATGCAGATATGTGTCTGGGAGAGGGCACCGGTGCTGTGGCTCTGTTCCCGATCCTTGATCTGGCAGCGGCTGTCTATAATTCAATGAGTACTTTTGAAGATATCAATGTGGGACAGTATGAGGAACTGAAGTAATGCTGACACTTGTGACAGGAGGAAGCGGAAGCGGGAAATCTGCTTTTGCAGAGGACAGAGTGCTTTCTTTTGGGGAGGCGCAGAGAATCTACATAGCAACCATGCATCCTTTTGATGAAGAGAGTCACAAAAGGATAGAAAGACACAGGAAAATGCGTGCAGGAAAAGGCTTTGAGACAGTTGAGTGTTATACAGGGCTTAAGAATGTGAAACTTCCTTCAGGCTGTGTAGTGCTTCTGGAGTGTATGTCCAATCTGGTGGCCAATGAAATGTTTGAAGAGCAGGGTGCACATGGGCAGACAGTAAGGGAGATCACGGAAGGGATTGACAGTCTGCTTGGGCAGGCGGCACATGTGGTGATCGTGACAAATGAGATCTTTTCGGATGCGGCTGTGTTTGAGGGAGAGATGGATTCTTATCTGGAATATCTGGGAAAGATCAATCAGGCTGTATCAAAGAGAGCAGATGAAGTGGTTGAGGTTGTGTATGGTATTCCTGTGTATCATAAATCTGTATGTGTCTGAGGATTTCAGATATAGTCTCTGATATATGCCTGATATATGGGTCAGATACAATAATATAAAAAAGAGGAAGTTATAAATGAAATCTCTGTGGAATAATTTTAAAGTGGCGTTTGCCATGTTTTCTAAGATACCCATGCCTCCTGCAGACTGGACAAAGGAAAATATGAAATATATGTTCTGTTTCTTTCCTTTTATCGGGACAGTGATTGGCGGGCTGACTATGCTTGCAGCTTATCTGGGCTGGAGGTTTGGTTATCAGCCGGGATTTGTGTCAGCAATTCTGGTACTTATGCCTGTGTTTGTGACCGGCGGGATCCATGTGGATGGTCTTTTGGATACCTCGGATGCACTTAGCTCCTGGCAGGAGAGGACAAGAAGACTGGAGATCCTGAAGGATTCTCATGCAGGAGCGTTTGCTGTTATTACTGCAGCTGTATATTTTGTGATTTTTTATGGTGCATATGATCAGTTATACGGATCAGGGAATCTGCAGGCGATTGGGATTTTGTGCCTTGGATTTATGGTGTCCAGATGTCTGTCAGGAATCGGGGTGATCACTTTTCCGAAGGCAAAGGCAGATGGTACTGTGGCAGAATTTTCCAGGAATTCTTCAGATGTGATCTCCAGAAATATACTGGTGGTTTATCTGGTTTTTCTTGCGGCTGCAATGATATGGATCCAGCCTGTATGGGGAAGTGCTGCTTTTGTGGGAGCGCTGCTGGTTTTCTGGTATTATCATCATGTTGCGATGAAATATTTCGGAGGTACGACAGGGGATATTTCAGGGTTCTTTCTGTGTATCTGTGAAGCCGGAATGGCTGTGATACTGGCTGTGATTTCTAATTTTTGATAAGGGGCTGAGAGTATGGAAATGATAATCGGCGGGGCATATCAGGGGAAGACTGAATATGCGAGGAAGATGTATCCGCAATTAAGCTGGATCAGTGGTGAACTGGCTGGTGAGAAGGAACTGATGAGCGCTCAGGGAGTGACTGATTTTCAGCAGTATATCCGCAGAGAGCTGAAGGAAGGGAAGGACGTGTCTGATCTTGCAGAGAGGATTATCCGCGATAATCCGGATATTATTCTTGTCTCTCAGGAGGTAGGATATGGAGTTGTGCCTGTGGATGCTTTTGACAGGAAATACAGAGAGGCTGTAGGGCGTGTGTGTACGAAACTGGCTGCTTACAGTCATAAGGTGACCAGAGTGGTCTGCGGGATTGGAACGGTGATTAAAGATGATTAAGTTATGGCTGATCAGACATGGTAAAACTGAGGGAAATAAGCTTTCCAGATATATAGGGACAACGGATGAACCATTATGCAGGGAAGGAATGGAATTTCTGGAGAAGATGGATTATCCAAAGGTTCAGGCAGTTTATGTTAGTCCGCTGAAGCGTTGTGTGCAGACTGCAGAGATTCTTTTTCCCGGGGAACCGGTACATATTATCGAGGAACTGGCCGAATGTGATTTTGGAGAGTTTGAGAATAAGAATTATAAGGAATTAGATGGAAATACTGACTATCAGGCATGGATAGACAGTAACGGAACTCTGCCTTTTCCGGGAGGGGAGAGCAGGGAAGGATTTAAGCTCAGGAGTCTGAGGGGCTTTGATAAGGTAGTGACAGGATGTATCAGGAATCATATATCTGAGGCTGCCCTTGTTATCCATGGCGGTACGATCATGAATATTATGGAAGAGTATGGGGATATACAGAAACCGTTTTATGAGTGGCATGTCAAAAATGGCGGTGGTTATGAAGTTGAGCTGGATGAGCGCATGTGGAAGAGCGGAAGGAAACAGCTGCAAGTAAGTACTGCGATCATGGAGGGGTAATTGTTATAAAATCATGATTATTGGGAAATAATCAATAAAGGAACGAGGTTGTTCATTGTCACCGATGAATTCCCCGTTCTTTTTTTATAAATATGTGTCCTAAAAAAGTTTTGAATTGCCAAAAACTTTTTGTGATTTTCTCTTGCATTATCCGAAGAAGTATGTTACAGTATTAGTATAAAATTCCCAAACATTAGAGGAAAAGCAGTAGTGAATTGGTAGTTTTTAACAAGTAAAAGGAGGAACTATATGCTGATAATTGGTAATGGAAGAATGATCACACGGGACGCATCCAACCCATTCCTGGAGAATGGTGCTGTAGCAATGGATGGTAACACCATAGTAATGGTGGGGGTAACTGAGGAAGTAAAGAAGACTTATCCGGATGCTGAATTTGTAGATGCGAAGGGTGGGGTTATTATGCCGGCATTTATTAATGCCCATGAGCATATCTACAGCTCCTTCGCGAGAGGTTTAAGCATTAATGGATATAATCCACAGGGATTTCTGGACATCCTTGACGGATTATGGTGGACAGTCGACCGCCATCTGACTTTAGAGCAGACAAAGCTTTCTGCATATGCTACATACATCGATTCTATTAAGAACGGTGTAACAACAGTATTTGACCATCATGCAAGCTTTGGCCATATTACAGGCTCTCTGAATGCAATTGAGGAAGCAGCGAAGGATTTAGGCGTACGTACCTGCCTCTGCTATGAGATTTCTGACCGTGACGGAATGGAGAAATCTAAAGAATCAGTAATGGAGAATGTAAACTTTATCAAGCATGCACTTGCAGATGACAGCGATATGATCGCAGGAATGATGGGTATGCATGCATCCTTTACAATTTCTGATGAGACAATGGCTCTCTGCAATGAATTGAAACCGGAAGGTGTGGGATATCATATCCATGTAGCTGAAGGTATCTATGACCTTCATCAGTGTCTGAAAGAGCACGGCAAACGCATTGTTGACCGTCTTTATGACTGGAATATTCTGGGACCGAAGACTTTACTGGGACATTGCATCTATGTAAATGAACACGAGATGGATCTGATCAAAGATACAGATACTATGGTAGTACACAATCCTGAATCCAATATGGGTAATGCATGCGGATGTCCTCCGACCATGAGAATGGTCCAGAAAGGAATCCTGGCAGGTCTTGGTACAGACGGCTATACTCACGATATGATGGAATCCTGGAAAGTGGCAAATGTTCTTCATAAACATCACCTCTGTGATCCGAATGCAGCATGGGGCGAAGTACCTCAGATGCTTTTTGAGGGCAATGCAAAGATTGCAAACAGATACTTTAAGAAGCAGCTTGGTGTGCTGAAGGAAGGTGCAGCAGCAGATGTGATCGTAATTGATTATGATCCGCTGACACCAATGAACGAGAACAATATCAACGGACATCTGATGTTCGGTGTGAACGGAAGCATGGTACAGACAACTGTATGTAATGGTAAAGTTCTGATGAAGGACCGTGAAGTTCTTGTATGTGATGAAGCGAAAGTTATGGCAGACTGTCGTCAGGCCGCAAGAGAGCTGGCAGAGGATATTAACGGCTGATCTAAGAGCCGATCAGGCGCGTAGGAAAATGAAAACACAGACCGGACAGGGAGAATATTCCTGTCTGGCATAAATAAATGCAGATAGAAATAATGGAGGATCGGATTATGAGTGAAGTCATGACCTGTATGCCCTTTGAACAGTTAATGAACTGGGTATTGGAAGAAAAGAAAACAAAAGGAACTGTATTCGGACAGCACAGAGCTTATGTTGCCGGAGATAAGAAACTGAATATTTTTGACAGAAGTCTGGAAGACCCTATCGGACCTGCAGCCGGACCTCATACACAGCTTACACAGAATATCGTAGCTTCTTACTATGCAGGAGCACGTTTCTTTGAGCTGAAGACTGTTCAGAAGATGGACGGTGCAGAGCTTGCAGCCTGCATTAACAGACCATGTATCCTTGCAGATGATGAAGGATACAACTGTGAATGGTCCACAGAGCTTTATGTTCCTCAGGCAATGGGCGAATATATCAAAGCATGGTTTATTCTCCATGTGATCGCAAAGGAATTTGGTCTTGGTGCACAGGACGGATTCCAGTTTAATATTTCTGTAGGATATGATCTTGCAGGTATCAAAGAACCGAAGGTTGATACTTTCATCAACAGTATGATGGAAGCAAAAGATACAGAGATCTTCAGGGAATGCAAACAGTGGTTACTGGATAATGTAGATAAATTTGAAAAGGTTACAAAAGAAGACATTGAAGCAATCCCTTCTGCAATCTGTAATTCCGCAACGATCTCTACTCTCCACGGATGTCCTCCAAATGAGATCGAGAGCATTGCAAATCATCTGTTTAAAGAGAAACATCTGAATACATTTATCAAATGTAATCCTACTCTTCTTGGATATGAATTTGCAAGAAAGACTATGGATGACATGGGATATGATTACATGGTATTCGGTGATTTCCATTTCAGAGATGACTTACAGTATGAAGATGCGATCCCGATGTTCAAGAGACTGCAGGCACTTGCAGATGAACTGGATCTTGCATTTGGCGTAAAGATCACAAATACGTTCCCTGTAGATGTTACAAGAAATGAGCTTCCAAGTGAAGAAATGTATATGTCCGGAAAATCTCTTTTCCCGTTATCCATTTCCCTTGCAGCAAAGCTCTCCAGAGAATTTGACGGAAAACTCCGTATCGCTTATTCAGGCGGTGCTGATTACTATAATATCGACCGTATCGTTGGATGTGGTGTATGGCCTGTAACAGTGGCAACTACACTTCTGAAACCGGGTGGATATCAGAGATTTACCCAGATGGCAGAGAAAGTGATGGCTGACGGTGTGAAAGAATGGAAAGGCATTGATGTAGCTGCACTTGAGCAGTTGGCCGAGGATGCGAAAAAAGACGCTCACCATGTAAAGAGCATCAAACCGCTTCCTAAGAGAAAAACAGATTCAGAGGTTCCGCTTCTTGACTGTTTCTTTGCTCCATGTGAGGAAGGATGTCCGATCCACCAGGATATCACAACATATGTGAAGCTGGCCGGAGATGGAGATTATGCACAGGCATTGAGAGTGATCCTTGAGAAGAATGCTCTTCCGTTTATCACAGGTACTCTCTGCGCACACAACTGTATGTACAAATGTACACGTAACTTCTATGAAGAGCCTGTAAACATCCGCAATACCAAGCTGATCGCAGCCCAGAACGGATATGATACAGTTATTGATGAGATCAAGGCAGGCACAGCAGACGGTAAGAAGGTGGCTGTTGTAGGTGCAGGTCCTGCAGGTATTGCTTCTGCATACTTCCTTGCAAGAGCAGGTGCTTCTGTGACAGTATTTGAGAAAGAAGAGAAGGCAGGCGGTGTGATCCGCTATGTGATCCCGGGATTCCGTATTTCTGATGAAGCCATTGACAAAGATGTTTCATTCATCGAGAAGATGGGTGTAGAGATCAAAACAGGAACAGAGATTACATCCGTACAGGAATTAAAGGCACAGGGATATGATGCAGTGATCCTTGCAGTAGGTGCAAATAAACCTGGTACTCTTAAGCTTGAGAAGGGTGAAACACTTAATGCTCTGAAATTCTTAAGAGATTTTAAGGCAACAGAAGGAAAAGTTGATCTTGGTAAAAATGTAGTTGTTATCGGTGGCGGAAATACTGCCATGGATACAGCAAGAGCTGCAAAACGCACAGAAGGTGTAGAGCATGTTTATCTTGTATACAGAAGAACAAAACGCTACATGCCGGCAGCAGAGGATGAGTTACTGGAAGTTCTGGAAGATGGAGTAGAATTTAAGGAACTTCTTTCTCCTGTAGCTCTTGAGAATGGTAAGCTTCTCTGCAAAAAGATGGAACTTGGCAGCATGGATGCATCCGGACGTGCAGGTGTTACAGAAACAGGGGAAACAGAGGAAGTTCCTGCTGACACAGTGATCGTTGCAGTAGGTGAGAAGGTTCCTGTTGAGTTCTATGAGGCAAACGGCATTGCAGTCAATGAACGTGGAAAAGCACGTATCAATGACAAGACAATGGAGACAAGTGTAGAAGGTGTTTATGTGGCAGGTGACGGTGCCAAGGGAGCTGCTACGATCGTAGAAGCTATCCGTGATGCACAGATCGCTGTAAAGGCAATTCTTGGACATGATATTGTAAAAGGACAGCCTGTACCTGGAACAGAGGAAGACTGCTATTCAAAGAAAGCGGTTCTCAAAGAGAGCAAAGAAGCTGCAAACGAAAGTGAACGCTGCCTGACATGTAATAAAGTATGTGAGAACTGTGTGGATGTCTGTCCGAACAGAGCGAACATTTCCATTAAGGTACCTGGAATGGCCATGAACCAGGTGATCCACGTAGATTATATGTGCAATGAGTGTGGAAACTGTAAGAGCTTCTGCCCATATGCAAGCGCACCGTACAAAGATAAATTCACATTATTTGCTTCAGAGGCAGATATGGCAGACAGTACAAATGACGGATTCGCAGTGATAAATCCTGAGACAAAAGAGTGCAAGGTACGTCTTCTTGGCCAGATTTCTGACTGTAAGGCAGGGGATGAGAATGATAAACTGTACGAGGGACTTCGCAGACTGATCTGTGCAGTGATCGATGATTACAGTTACCTGCTTATGAAATAAAATGTTAAAATAAACTATTGTTCATAGAAAAACGACACACTGTCCACAGTAAAAAAGGCTGTGGACAGTGTTGCATATCAGGCTGAAAATAAGAAAGGGGGGTCCAATATGGCAGTATTTACAGTCAATGGACAAAAGGTCGAACCGGCCGAAAATCAGAAACTGCTGCGTTTTTTGCGGGATGAGCTTCATCTGACCTCTGTAAAAGACGGATGCAGCGAGGGTGCCTGCGGAGCCTGTACAGTTATTATTGACGGAAAGACCTGTAAGGCATGTGTACCGGACACGGATATGCTGGACGGTAAGACAGTGATCACAGTAGAGGGTCTGACTGAATGGGAAGAGAAGGTTTATACTTATGCATATGGAAAAGCAGGTGCAGTTCAGTGCGGATTCTGTATTCCAGGCATGGTAATGTGCACAAAGGCTCTTCTGGATGTTAATAAAGAGCCTACAGATGATGAGATCAAATATGCGCTGCGCAATAATTACTGCCGCTGTACAGGTTATGTGAAGATCATGGATGCAGTCCGTATAGCAGCTAAGATTCTGAAAGAAGGCGTGATCCCGGAGGATATGGACGAGAGCTGGACACTTGGTTCCAGAGTAGCCAGGATCGATGTGGAGGAGAAGGTACTTGGCACAGGCCAGTATCCGGATGATTTTTACTTTGACGGAATGCTGTATGGGGCGGCATTAAGAAGTAAATATCCACGTGCCCGGGTACTTGAGATCGATACAACAGCTGCAGAGGCGCTTGATGGGGTAGAGGCAGTAGTAACTGCAAAGGATATCCCTGGAGATAATAAGATCGGGCATTTAAAACATGATCAGTATACATTGATTCCTGTAGGCGGGCTTACTCATTACCTGGGAGATGCCATCGCATTAGTTGCTGCCAGAGATAAGAAGACAGCTGAGAAAGCAGCAAAGCTGATTAAAGTGAAATATGAGGTTCTGCCTCATATCCGCACGGTCGAAGAGGCAGCTGCTGAAGGAGCACCGAAGGTATTTGATGAAGAAGAGAATAATATCTGTGCTTACAAACATATCAGCAGAGGAAATGCAGAGGAAGCGATCCGCAATTCCAAATATGTGATCAGTCATCATTTTGAAACACCATGGACAGAGCATGCATTTCTGGAGCCGGAATGTGCAGTTGCCTTTTATGATGAGGACGGGGATGTGTTTGTATATTCCACAGACCAGTCTGCACACCAGACACTGCATGAATGTTCTATTTTGCTTGGAACAGATAAGGTAAAGGTACAGAATGCACTTGTTGGTGGCGGTTTTGGAGGAAAAGAGGATATGACAGTACAGCATCTGGCTGCGCTGCTCACCTATGTGACAAAGAAGCCTGTTAAGATGAAACTCTCCAGAGCTGAGTCTCTCCTGGTTCATCCCAAGCGTCATCCTTTCTATATGGATATGACTATGGGCTGTGACGAAAATGGGAATATTATGGGAGTAAAGGCGAAGGTAACATCAGATACAGGCGCATTTGCTTCTCTTGGAGGTCCTGTGCTGGAGCGTGCATGTACACATGCAGCAGGACCGTATCACTATGAGAACTTTGAGATAGAGGGTACTGCTTATTATACAAATAATCCGCCGGCAGGTGCTTTCCGTGGATTTGGTGTCACTCAGACCTGTTTTGCAACTGAAACTCTGCTGAATATGATGGCAGATAAAGTGGGAATCACACCATGGGAGATTCGTTACCGCAATGCGATCCGTCCGGGGGAAACACTTCCCAATGGTCAGATCGTAGATGATTCCACTGGTCTTGTTGAGACACTGGAGGCTGTAAAAGAGAAATATGATGCAGCCCTTGAAGCAGGAAAACCTGTCGGGATCGGCTGTGCAATGAAGAATGCCGGTGTTGGTGTAGGTATTCCTGATACAGGACGTGTGAAGCTAGTATTTGAAGAGGATAAGAAACTTCATATCTATTCAGGAGCCTCCTGTATCGGCCAGGGCCTTGGCACTGTTCTGACTCAGATGGTAGTGACCAATACTGATCTGACACATAATGATATTGTTTATGAAAGGAGCAACACATGGTTCGCTCCTGACTCAGGTACAACTTCCGGTTCCAGACAGACTCTGGTAACAGGAGAAGCCTGCCGCAGAGCCTGTGAGAAGGTTATGGAAGACCGTAATGCAGGTAAAACAACTGATGAGGTGATCGGAAAGGTATATTACGGGGAATATCTTGCAAAAACAGATCCTCTTGGCTCCAATGTGCCAAATCCTGTTTCTCATGTTGCATATGGTTATGCGACACAGATGTGTATCCTTGATAAGAAAACCGGAAAGATCGAAGAAATGGTCGCTGCCCATGATGTAGGAAAGGCAGTCAATCCGCTTTCATGTGAAGGCCAGATCGAGGGCGGTGTTGTTATGTCCATGGGATTTGCTTTAAGAGAGCAGTATCCTATTGATGAGAACTGTAAACCGATAGAGAAGTATGGTTCACTGGGGCTGTTCCGTTCTCATGAGATTCCGAAGATTGATGCCATCGTTGTTGACAAACCGGGTCTGAATGTGGCCTGTGGTGCTATTGGAATCGGTGAGATCACTTCTATCCCTACAGCACCTGCGATCGCAGATGCATACTTCAGATGGGATGGAAATAGACAGTACAGTCTTCCTCTGACCGGAACACCATATGAAAGGAAGTGCTGAATATGGCAGTAAAAAAGAAATTTCCTTATCGCTCAGCGATCGTAGCATGTAATGGCGGCTGCAGGTCAGCTGAAGGTGATGCCGGCTGTGCGGATGGATGTATCGGATGTAAGGCCTGCATTGATAAATGTAAATTAGGAGCTATTTCCATCAATGAATATGGTGTGGCAGAGGTGGATGAGGACAAATGTGTAGCCTGCGGTGCCTGCGTGAAGGTCTGTCCGCAGAATGTGATCCATATCCATGAATGCGCAAACTACATTGTAGTGAAATGCTCCAATAAGAAAAAAGGTGCAGAAGCGAAGAAACAGTGTGAAGTCAGCTGTATTGGCTGCGGGATCTGTGAGAAAGCATGTACAGCCAGTGCCATAAAGGTGACAGACAACTGTGCAGTGATCGATGAATCCATATGCTTAAGCTGTGGCATGTGTGCAGTGAAATGTCCGCGCCATGTGATACATGATCTGCGAGGCATCTATACGGATATTCGATAAAAATACAAAATATACAAGAAAAGATTGCAATTTTACAGATAAATATGTTATACTATAAACAACATAACAAGCAACAAATTGTGCAGATAAAAAGTGAATTCGTCTGTCTTCAGATAGCAGACGAAGGAAAGTAGCATGGTTCGGAGCCGGACATCAGTCCTGAGGGGAACAGATAATACCTTGGGTGAGTCCGGCTCTTTCTATACTTTAGAGAATGTCTGAAAGCGTAATGTGCAAAAAGTGTTCTGTCAGATATGGGGCTGTCAGAGCGTGGTTCAGATATTCTTTAAGGTATTGCAGAAAGAATACCTGCACGAAAAATAAATGAATAGAGAAGGTGAAAACATGATTGGAAAGAGTGTTCCAAGAGTAGATGCCTACGACAAGGTTACAGGACGTGCAAAATTCACGGATGATATTGCTCCTGCCAATTGTCTGGTGGCAAAGATCTATCATGCAAAGATCGGAAACGGTATTGTAAAATCAATCGATACCAGTAAAGCAGAGGCTCTGGACGGCGTAGTAAAAGTGGTTACTTTTAAGGACGTACCGAATCATTGTTATCCCACACCAGGGCATCCCTGGTCTGTAGAACTGGCTCATCAGGATGTTGCAGACCGCAATATCCTGACAGGAAGAGTACGCTATTATGGGGATGATATTGCAGCGGTAGTAGCGGAGGACGAGATAACAGCCCAGAGAGCTTTACGTCTGATCGAAGTAGAATATGAAGAGTATCCGGTAGAGATCAATCCTCGAAAATCCATGTACGGAAGCAATCCGCCCATCCATCTGGACAAGAAGGATAATGTGCTTGTACGTTCCAATTATTTTATCGGAAATGTAGAAGAGGGATTAGAGCAGTCTGAAACAGTCGTAAAGGGACGATATAAAACTCCTATTGTCCAGCACTGTCATATTGAGAATCCTATTTCCTATGCGTACATGGAAAATGGCAGGATCGTGGTGGTGACTTCAACCCAGATCCCGCATATTGTCCGCCGTGTGATCGGCCAGGCACTGGGAATCCCCTGGGGAAAGATAAGAGTTATCAAGCCTTACATAGGTGGCGGATTTGGGAATAAGCAGGATGTGCTGTATGAGCCGTTAAATGCTTTTCTTACCACACAGGTAGGAGGCAGACCTGTGAAACTGGATGTGAGCAGAGAGGAAACTTTCTGTAATACAAGAACCCGTCATTCCATAGAGTATGACCTGACAGCAGGTGTTGACAAAGAAGGCCATCTTCTTGCAAAGGATATGTTTGAGATTTCCAACCAGGGAGCCTATGCTTCTCATGGACATGCAATAGCTGCTAATGGGCTGACTGCCTGGAGACTGCAGTATGCCTGTCCTAATATTAAGGGAGAAGCATATACAGTATATACGAACACACCTGTAGCAGGAGCAATGAGAGGGTATGGAATTCCTCAGGTATGTTTTGCCATAGAGTGCTTTATGGACGATGTTGCAAAAGAGATCGGAATGGATCCTCTGGAATTCAGAAGGAAAAATCTTCTGCAAGGTTACTATGAAGATGCTTATCTGAAACCAATTGCAGCGAATACCAATGGTATTTTTGAGGCACTGAAAAAAGGAGCAGAATATATCCACTGGGATGAAAAACGTAAAGAATATGCAAACCAGACCGGAAATATCCGAAGAGGTGTGGGAATGTCTCTGTTTTCCTATAAGACAGGTGTATGGCCTATTTCTCTGGAGATCGCAGGTGCAAGAATGATCCTTAACCAGGATGGAAGTGTAGGTCTGATGCTTGGTGCAACAGAGATCGGCCAGGGTGCAGATACTGCATTCTCGCAGATGGCAGCAGAGGTTCTGAACATGGATATCAGTGATATTCATATCCAGACAGTCCAGGATACAGATGTAACTCCGTTTGATACAGGTGCGTATGCATCCAGACAGTCATTTGTGACAGGAACAGCGGTTAAAGACTGTGCAAATCTTCTGAAGAAGAAAATCCTGGATTACGCAAAAGAACTGATGCCTGAAGAGACAAGAGAATTCAGCCTGGATCATGGCTGGATCATGGCTGGAGAAGACCAGGCAATGTCTCTGGAAAATCTTGCTCTGGAAAGCTATTACAGTCTGAGCAATTCTTCTGTCATTACAGCGGAAGTATCTGAGCAGGTAAAGAAAAATACACTTGCCACAGGCTGCTGTTTTGCAGAAGTAGAGGTTGATATCAGACTTGGCAAGATCAAAGTCCTTCGGATCATCAATGTGCATGACAGCGGTAAGCTTATCAATCCAAAGCTGGCTGAGATGCAGGTGCATGGCGGCATGTCCATGGGAATGGGATATGGACTGTCAGAACAGCTTATCCTTGATGAGAAGACAGGAAGACCTCTGAATGGAACTCTTCTGGATTATAAGCTGATGACCATGATGGATACTCCGGATATTAAGGCAGACTTTGTGGAGATGGATGATCCGATCGGACCATTCGGAAATAAAGCGCTGGGTGAACCGCCGGCAATTCCGGGAGCACCTGCGATCCGTAATGCAGTGCTTCATGCAACAGGTGTAGCCTTTAACGAAAATCCTCTGACACCACAGAGACTGATCGATGGCTTTATGAAAGCCGGACTTATTTAGAGGGGAGGGGATTTTATGTATGATATCGAGAAGTATTATCAGGCTGAAAGTGTAGAGGAAGCAGTTGGGCTGCTCAATGAACATCCGGATGCAAGGATCATTTCAGGTGGAAGTGATGTCCTGATCAAGATCAGAGAAGGTAAATTTGCAGGAACTTCTCTGGTAAGTATTCATGGCATCAAAGAAATCCAGGGTGTAAAAATGGCAGATAACGGGGATATTTATATTGGAGCAGGAACTGTTTTCTCACATATAACAAATGATGAGATCATTAAGAAACATATTCCTGTTCTTGGAGAGGCTGTAGATCAGGTAGGTGGACCACAGGTACGAAATATTGGTACAATCGGCGGAAATATCTGTAATGGCGCAGTCAGTGCAGACAGTGCGCCTACAGTATTTTCCCTGAATGCACTTTTACGTCTGGAAGACGGCAGAGAAGGCCGTCTTGTACCTGTAAAGGATTTTTATCTTGGACCTGGAAAAGTAGATCTGAGACAGGGAGAGGTTCTTACCCGTGTGATCATTCCTGCAAAGGAATATCAGGGTTATCGTGGTCATTATATTAAATATTCCATGCGAAATGCCATGGATATTGCAACGATCAGCTGCAGTGTATTAAGTAAGGTGGATCTGTCAGCAGGAAGGCTTGAAGATGTACGCATTACCTTTGGTGTTGCTGCTCCGGTTCCATATCGCTGTACAAAAGCAGAAGAGGTTCTGAAGGGTATGAAGATCGATGAAAGCCTTTATGAAAAGACAGCACAGCTGATCCGTGAGGAGATCAATCCAAGAAATTCCTGGAGAGCATCCAAGGCATTTCGTCTGCAGATTGGCGGAGAAATTGCTGCCAGGGCATTAAGACGTACTATTGAACTTGCAGGAGGTGACAGCGTATGAAGAAGCAGATGCAGCTTGTACGGTGTACAGTAAACGGAAAAGAAGTAGAAGAATATGTAGATGTAAGGGAGTCACTGCTTGATATGCTCCGCAACCGGCTGGGACTTACCTCAGTGAAGAAGGGCTGTGAAGTGGGAGAGTGCGGCGCCTGTACTGTGATCATAGATGGAGAGACAATAGATTCCTGTATTTATCTGGCAGTCTGGGCAGAAGGAAAGAATATCCGTACTCTGGAAGGTCTGGAGAAGAATGGAGAGCTTACCAGAATCCAGGAAGCATTTATTGAAGAAGGTGCTATCCAGTGCGGATTCTGCACACCTGGATTTGTTATGTCAGCTACTGTTCTTCTGGAGCGGGGAGAGAAGCTGTCCAGAGAAGCCATAAGAAAACATATGGCAGGAAATCTCTGCCGCTGCACAGGATATGAGAATATTGTAAATGCAGTAGAAAAAGTAATGGATGAAAATGAGACAAGAAGAGGAAAGACAGTAAGATGACACAGACCGGTAACGAATTGGAAAATGTTGTAGTAGTGAGAGGAGGCGGTGACCTGGCCAGCGGTACGATCCACAGATTGTACCGTTGCGGTTATCGCCTGTTGGTACTGGAATGTGACAGACCTACTGCTATCAGAAGAATGGTTTCTTTTTGTGAGGCAGTATATGATGGTCAGTCCTCTGTGGAGAATGTTCTCTGCAGAAGAGTTGACAGTATACAGGAATGTAAAGGTGTCTGGGAAGCAGGAGAGATTCCTCTTATGGTGGATACCAGAGGAGAATTCCTTGAGAAATATAAGCCGGCAGCATTGATTGATGCGATCCTTGCAAAAAGAAATCTGGGGACTACAAGGAAGATGGCAGATCTGACGATCGCACTTGGACCGGGATTTGTGGCAGGAGAAGATGTGGATTATGTAGTTGAGACAATGCGCGGACATAATCTTGCCAGGATCATTTCCAGAGGTGCAGCATTGCCGAATACAGGAGTTCCGGGAATAATTGCAGGATTTGGAAAAGAACGTGTGATTCATTCTCCGGCATCTGGGGAAATACACTGTATCTCAAAGATTGCAGATATTGTGGAAAAGGATCAGATACTTGCGTGGATCGGAGATACACCTGTGAGAGCTTCTCTTACAGGTGTTCTCCGGGGTATTATACGGGATGGATTTACAGTACCTGAAGGAATGAAGATTGCAGATATCGATCCGCGCAAGGAGCAAAAGAAAAATTGTTTTACGATTTCCGATAAAGCACGCTGTATTGCGGGCAGTGTAGTGGAAATCCTGCTTTCAGAAGGAGTGATGCCATATGAAGCACCGAGTAGATTTTCTGGAACTGCTGCAGATTGATTATGAGAAATATCCGGTGATCGCTGTAGTCGGAGGCGGTGGAAAGACAAGTCTGATCTATCGCCTTACAGATGAACTGCTTGACAGAGATAAAAAAGTGATCATTACCACAACCACTCATATGGCAGGTGAGTCGGAGCTTCCTTTTGCAAGGGGCGGAGATGTGTCTGATGTAAAAAGGTTGCTGGATAAAGAAGGATATGTGATCGCTGCGGAATATGAGGAAGAAACAGGTAAGTATATATCTCTGTCAGAAGATAAGCTGGATGAACTTAAGGAATTGTGTGATGTGATGCTTATAGAGGCTGACGGAGCAAAACATCATCCTGTTAAAGTTCCTGAAGAATGGGAGCCTGTGATTCCCAGGTGTGCGGATATTGTGATCAGTGTGATCGGTCTGGACTGTCTGGGACAGCCGATCTGCCAGAGTGCATACCGCATGGAACGTACCTCTGAATTTCTCAAAAAAAGTCTGGAAGCGCCCATAACAGAAGCTGATATTGTGAAAATCGCAACATCTATCTGTGGACTTTTTAAAGATGTGGAAGAGAGAGTATACAGAGTGTATCTGAATAAGTCTGATGTTCTTACAAAAAAGGAGACTGCAAAGCATATTGTCCGTGAACTGGAGAAGAAACATACTGTAGCGGCATATGGAAGTCTCCAGGAGGAATAAATTACTTTGAAAATTGCAATGATCATGCTGGCGGCTGGGAACAGCCGCCGTTTTGGCGGAAATAAACTGTTATATGAAATAGACGGGATACCTATGTACAGTCATGTCCTGCAGCAGCTTGAAAAAAGTCTGTTTCATGTATGTTCTGAACATAGAATGAAGAATCATAATGACCAGATTGAGTGTAATATTACTGTAGTTACTCAATATGAAGCAATTGCAGAAGCAGCTGCTTCAAAAGGAATGCAGGTTCTGTATAATCCCCATCCGGAGTATGGGATTTCTTCCTCTGCGCAGATTGGTCTGAATGCAAACCTGGATGCAGATGCAGTGCTTTTTACAGTATCTGACCAGCCCTGGCTTACAGACAGGACGATCCTTGCACTGATACATGTATTCCTGAACAGTGACAGGGGGATTGCCTGTGTATCTTATCAGGGAAAACAGGGAAATCCGTGTATTTTTAGCAGAAAATATTATGATGAACTGTTGGCACTGGACGGAGATAAGGGTGGAAAGAAAGTGCTCATGAAACATTTGGATGATACACAGATCTGTGAAGTACAGGATGCCAGGGAACTGGAAGATATAGATTATAAGATATAGATTAGAGAGTGTTAAAAAATGCTCTAGACAACAAAAAAGTTCTGGCGTATGGCTGTCAGAACTTTTTTGTTTTATAAGGTTAATTAAAGATGGATTTTGGTTCCGGTTTTTCCCTGGATACC
>CAKSAW010000012.1 GCA_934437695.1 uncultured Blautia sp.
ATAAAAGTTGTATCCTCTCTAAATTCCGGCTTAAGAACCTTTACAGCAACAAACCGATTCAGCTTATGGTCTTTTGCTTTGTATACGTCCGCCATTCCGCCGGTACCAATTTTTCCTAATATCTCATAGCGTTCAGCTATGATCGTTCCCGTTTTTAACATGCTTTCACCTCATCTGCGAATGGTTCTACCAATACAATTGCAATATTATCCTTGCCGCCATTGCGGTTTGCTTCTCTGATAAGTATCCTGCCCTTTTCATCCAGATTTGTGTCTGTGTCAGAAATAATCTCTTTCAGCTGGCTGTCCTCAACCATATTACTAAGTCCGTCTGAACACATCAAAATCACATCTCCCTGTTCCAGTTTCAGATCAAAGAAATCAATATCTACTGTCTTCTCTGCTCCAAGTGCTCTTGTAATGATATTTTTCTTTGGATGTTTTCTTGCCTGCTCAGCGTCAAGCTCGCCCATCCTTACCATTTCCTGCACCAATGAGTGATCCCTTGTTATCTGCCGGATTCTCTCTCCGATCACATAAAGTCTGCTGTCACCTACATTTGCCACATAAGCATAATGCCCCACAATAGTAGCTGCTACCATTGTAGTTCCCATTCCCCTGAGTTTCTCATCCTCCTGTGCTTTGGTGAGAATCTCAGTATTTACACATTCAATGGCATGACGGATCACCTTCACCGGATTAAAATCCGCGTCCTGACGGATTTCCTCCACCATAGATGTAACAGCATGGGACGATGCATAATCACCTGCATTATGGCCGCCCATACCATCTGCAACAACAAACAGATTCGGAAGATTTCCAACCGGGTCAGCAGAGGCGAACACATAATCCTGGTTCATCTTCCGCTTTTGCCCGACATCAGTAGCTGAATATACCCTCATGTCACTTCTCGCTTTCTGTTTTTTCCATATAACTTTTTCTCAACTGTCCACAGGCACCATCAATATCACTGCCCATTTCCCTTCTAATAGTAACATTTATTCCACATTTTTCAAGTTTTATTTTGAAATTCTCCACAGCCTGGCGGGTTGAACGCTCAAATGAACGCTCTTTGATCGGGTTTACAGGAATCAGATTTACATGACAATTGATGTCTTTGATCCTGCCTGAAAGTTCCCTGGCATCCTCGTCACTGTCATTTACACCAGCTACAAGACTATATTCAAATGTAAGCCTGCGTCCTGTCTCTTCAAAATAATGACGACACGCTTCCAGTACTTCATCCATACTGTATTTATTGGCGATTGGCATCAGTTCCCTGCGCTTCACGTCATTAGGTGCATGAAGGGAAAGAGCAAGTGTCATCTGAAGTTTTTCTTTTGCAAGATCATAAATTTTCGGAACCAGTCCACATGTGGATACTGTCAGATTTCTCTGGCTGATATGAAGTCCTCCATCTTCTGTCAGGATATGTATAAAACGCAGAAGATTTTCATAATTATCCAATGGCTCTCCTGTTCCCATGACTACAACATTGGAAACTCTCTCTCCTGTCAGACTCTGTATCCTGTATATCTGGTCAAGCATCTCTGATGGAAGAAGACATCTGGTCAGTCCGCCGATAGTGGATGCACAGAATCTACATCCCATACGGCATCCTACCTGTGAGGAAATACAGACAGAATTTCCATGTTTATATCTCATCAGAACACTCTCTATCACATTTCCGTCACTGAGACGGAACAGATACTTCTGTGTACCATCTATCCGGGATGTCTGAACATCTACCACTTCCAGAGCAGTGATCGGATATTCTTTCAGTTTCTCCCTCAGGCTTTTTGAAAGGTTTGTCATCTCATCATAGGAAGTAACAAGATGTTCATGTAGCCAGCTGTAAATCTGCTTTGCACGAAACGGTTTATCTCCCAGAGCAGTCATCAGTTCTTTTAATTCATTGATCGTCATTGACTTAATATCTGTCATTATTTATTTTCTCCTGAATTTCGCAATAAAGAAGCCATCTGTTTTGTGTACTCCCGGCAAAAGCTGAAGATACCCAAGGGCTGTTGTCTCTGAATGAAGTTCTTCCGGCAGATATGGATCAATACTTTCCAGTTTAAACGGATGATTATTCATAAACCACATCATATTTTCTTCATTCTCTTCTTTTGCAATGGTGCAGGTACTGAAAATCAGCGTGCCGCCTGGCTTTACATATTCTGCTGCACGGTCCAGTATGGTTCTCTGAAGGATCACGATCTCTTCCTGTTTCTGAGGAGTTACTCTGTATTTGATCTCCGGCTTCTTTCCGATCACTCCGTATCCTGAGCATGGAACATCTGCAAGTACAATATCTGCCTTTAGTTCTGAATCCACATCAAACACAGTGGCATCCATCACATGAGCCTGCACATTGATGCAATCTGTTCTGTGAATATTCTCCTCTATCATATCCACTTTATACTGACTGACATCACGGGCATCTACTGTTCCGTAGTCTCCCATTTTATCAGCAACATGAAGACTCTTGCCTCCAGGCGCTGCACACATATCTATAATGTAATCTCCTTTTTGAGGAGCTGCAGCTTCAGCAACCAGCATGGAACTTACATCCTGTACCTGGATCTTACCCTGGATAAATGCATCCAGTGCAAGAATGTGGTTATAATTTGAAATTTCATATGCGTAGGACAGGTAAGGTGCAGGTTTCACATCTACTCCCTGTTCAATAAGGCTCTCATAAATCTCCTTCTGCGGATATTTATGAGTTCTGCAACGTACTGTGATCGGCTTTTCTTTCAGAAAATCTGCAAGAATCTTCTCTGTCTTCTCTTCTCCATAATCTGCAAGCCAGCGTTCCACCAGGTTTTCCGGCATAGAATATCTGACAGATAAATATCTGACCAGATTTTTTTCCTTTGACGGAAGTTCCAGATTTTTCCATTCTCTGGCAATAGTGCGCAGAACACCGTTCACAAAAGGTTTCAGACTGTAAAAGCCCTTTCTCTGTGCCAGCTTCACAGCTTCATTACACACTGCACTGTCCGGTACACTGTCCATAAATCTTATCTGATACACTGCACTTCTCAGGATTTCCCTGATCACAGGCTTCATTTTATCTACAGTTACTTTTGAATAAGAATCAATAATATAATCTATTAAAATCCGATATTCCAGTGTTCCTTCACAGACTCTTGTGATAAAAGCTCTCTCCTGTCTTGGAAGGAACTGATATTTGGAAAGAGCATTGCGTATAGCAATATGGCTGTGTTTCCCCTCTTCCTCTATCTCCAGTAATATCTGTAATATCAGTTCTCTGGTATTTATTCCATTAGTCACGGTCTCTTCCTCCGGCCAGTATGATCAGTCTTAAAAGCTGCAGAACAGATGCTGCAAGTGCTGCAACATAAGTAAGCGCAGCTGCTGTAAGAACCTTCTTTGCTCCCTTTACTTCATCAGTTCCAAGCATTCCTGAACTTCCGAGTATTTTCAATGCCCTTGAAGAAGCATTAAATTCCACAGGAAGAGTCACCAGCTGGAAAAGAACTGCAAAAGTAAACAGAATGATTCCAATAGTCAGCAGCGGACGGATTGAAAGGAGCAGTCCTGCCAGAAACAAAGGCCATGAAAGTGTTGAACCGATATTCGCAACAGGTACGATCGCAGACCGCAGGTTCAATGGCACATAATTAGTGGCATGCTGGATGGCATGTCCGCATTCATGTGCAGCCACTCCAATTGCAGCCACAGATGTTTTATCATATACATCCTGAGACAGTGCCAGTCTTCTGCTTCCCGGATCATAGTGATCTGTAAGACTTCCTGATATCGGAACCACTTCAACATCTGTGATCCCTGCCATACGAAGAATTCTTCTGGCAGCATCAGCACCTGTAAGTCCCGACGCACTGCGCACTCTGCTGTAAACAGAGAAAGTACTTTTTACTTTTGCAGATGCGATCAGCGACAGCACCATTCCGATAATGAGCAATAAATAAGTTGGATCAAATCCATAATAGTATCTGTACATCTAATCACTCCTTATGATCTGTAAAAACAGTTCCGTTTTCAATGTGATATCCCCTAAGAAAAGCCTCTGTCTCCATCCGTTTCTTACCTTCCAGTTGTACTTCAGTAAGAATCAGCACTCCCTGGCCACATGCAACATGAATTCCTTCTTTATCTGTCAGAAAAACTGTTCCCGGAACAGCCTCTGTTTCTTCCATGCTGACTTTACATTTCCATACCTTCAGAGTTTTTCCATTAATAAATGTGTACGCACTTGGCCATGGATTCAGTCCCCGCACAAGGCGTTCCAGTTCACATGCCTGCCTGTTAAAATCCATCAGCCCCATCTGTTTGGTGATCATAGCTGCGTAAGGCGTAGGACTCTCTTCCGGCTGTTTCTCGTATTCAGCAGTTCCCTGCTCAATTGACGGCAGTGTTTTGATCAATAATTCCGCACCTGCCTGCGCAAGCTTTCCAAAAAGACTTCCACCTGTTTCTTCCGGTGAGAGCGGGATCACGATCTTGGAGATCATGTCACCTGTATCAAGTCCTTCTGCCATCTGCATAATCGTAACTCCGGATTCTTTCTCACCATCGATCACTGCCTGTTGGATCGGAGCTGCACCTCTGTACTTCGGAAGAAGCGAAGCATGGATATTAATACATCCAAACTTTGGAAGCTCCAGGATTTCTTTTGGAATAAGCTGTCCGAAAGCCGCAACAATAATAATATCCGGAGCGATTTCTTTTAAAATATCCATAAATTCAGGATTATTTTTTACTTTTTTGGGCTGATATACAGGAATTTCATGCATAAGAGCCTCTTCTTTTACAGGTGTAGGCAACAATGTCTTGCCTCTTCCTTTTGGTTTATCAGGCTGAGTCACTACTGCAGCCACTTCATATCCGGCCTCTGTCAGCGCACGCAATGGCGGCACTGCAAAATCCGGTGTTCCCATAAATACTATCTTCATAATGATATCATCTCTTCTTTCTGCTGTATTTTATATCATTTCTTCCCCACAGCCTGCTGCAGGAAAAACCTTAGACCTATTCCTCATCTCCGTCATAAGAAACCCGGTGAAGCTCACCCTCTACCAGTTCTGTATACATATGTCCGTTCAGATGATCGATCTCATGACAGAAGGCACGTGCAAGAAGGCCCTCTCCTTCATATTCTACTTCATTCATATCTTCATCCAGAGCTTTTACCTTTACATAATTCGGGCGGGTTACCTGTCCTGCCATTCCAGGTACGCTTAAGCAGCCTTCATCTCCTGTCTGTTCACCTGATGTTTCAATGATCTCAGGATTGATCAGCACGATTGGGCCTTCTCCTACATCGATCACAACAATTCGTTTCAGCATGCCAACCTGCGGAGCTGCAAGTCCAACGCCCATTGCCTCATACATGGTATCAAGCATGTCTTCAATGAGATCATGAATGCGTGGTGTCATTTTTTCTATTGGTCTGCTGACCTTTGTAAGTACTTCATCGCCTTCTACTCTGATTGTTCTAAGTGCCATTTCTCTGTTCTCCTTTTCTCTGACTGATTACTATAATTAACTAAAATCAAACTGTATATATATATTCCGGAAACCGGAATTTATTTCTATGTACTTTTCCAGCTGGTCTTTAATACGCACCAGTGTCTTATGATCCTGATGTTTCAGATAAATCACCTGTCTGTAAATATCCTTAACCTTTCCCACTGCCGCATATGCCGGACCTATAACATGGAGGTCATTTTCTTTGTATATTCTCTGTATATAAAGCTTCAGATAATGCATCGCCTGGACTAATCTCTCATCCTCAGGACCAGATCCCAGAACTGCCAGCATATGAGCTGCCGGAGGATAATCCAAAAGCATGCGGTAACTCATTTCTTCCTCATAGAATGCCTGATAATCCTGCACTGCTGCAGCCTGGATACTGTAATGTTCAGGATGATAGGTCTGTATTACTGCTTCACCCGGTTTATCACCTCGTCCTCCCCTGCCTGCCGCCTGGCACAGAAGCTGAAATGTACGCTCTGCACATCTGTAATCCTCAGCATTCAAAGAGAGATCTGCTGCCACCACTCCCACAAGTGTCACATCAGGAAAATCATGCCCCTTAACGATCATCTGTGTTCCGATCAGTACATCTGCCTCATGAGCCGCAAATGAGGCAAGGATTTTTTCATAACTGCCCTTGGTCCTGGTTGTGTCAAAATCCATTCTCAGAGTTCTGATACCTGGAAAAAATTCCCTCACAACCTTCTCTATCTGCTGAGTCCCTGCCTTAAATCCACCAATATAAGCAGAACCGCATATGGGACATGTCTGTGGTTTTACTGTCTCATATCCACAGTAATGACATAAAAGCCTTCCATTATTATGCTCAGAAAGAGAAACATCACAATGTGGACATTTCATCACATGTCCGCAGGAACGGCAGGAAACAAATCCCGCATATCCCCTGCGGTTCAGAAAAAGCATTACCTGTTCCTTTTTCTCAAACCGGTGTTTCATCTTATCTTTCAGTTCTCTGCTCAATACAGATCTGTTTCCCGCTTTTAGTTCTTCCCGCAGATCTACGATTGAAACCTCAGGCATTGGTCTGCTCCCGTACCTTGCATTCAGCTGTACCAGACCATACTCCCCATTCACTGCCTTATTATAGGCTTCCACTGATGGAGTTGCCGATCCCATCACTACTTTTGCATGTTCTAAAGATGCTCTCTGTATCGCTGTCTCCCTTGCATGATAACGGGGACTGCTTTCACTTTTATAACTGGGCTCATGCTCTTCATCGATAACGATCAGTCCCAGATTAGCAAAAGGTGTAAACAACGCGGATCTGGGACCGATCATCACCTGAACCTCTCCTCTTTTTGCACGTTTGAACTGATCATAGCGTTCTCCCTGGGACTGTCTGGAATTAATAACTGACACTTTGTTTCCGAATCTTGCATAAAACCTGCGCACTGTCTGATAAGTCAGTGCAATCTCCGGAATCAGCACGATGGCTTCTTCTCCCCTGGAAAGTGTCCATTCGATCAGTTTCATGTAAACCTGTGTTTTTCCACTTCCGGTCACACCTTCGATCAGCACAGGACGTGGCAATGGATTCTCCCACTCCTCCTGTATCTGTCTTACTGCTGCTTCCTGTTCATCCGTGAGCATCATCTGGTCTTCTTTGGGAATATCAGTGGTATCCAGTGAATTTCTCAATATCTCATCGTACTCTATACGAATGATTCCCTGCTCCTGCATTTTCTTCACAACCAGGGAAGTAGCCCCAAGTTCCTTGGATGCCTGAGTAAAATCCAGCCTTTTCTTCTTCAGAAGTTCCCGCAAAAGCCTTGTCCTGGCCTTGAATCTTGTTTTTTCAAGTTTTTCCAGCAGCTGATAGCCTGTATCTTCAGAAATATCCAGACATATATATTTTTTCTCTTTTGCCTTAATCTTCTCCTGAATCGGAAGTACTGTCCTGAGAGCCTGGATCATAGTTGAACCATAATTCTCCTTCATCCATGCTGCCAGAGCGATCAGTCTGGATTCTGTAGTCTCTTCTCCACTGCAGATATCACTGATTTCTTTCAGTTTTCCCGGATCGATCTTTGGTTTTCCTGACAAACCTGTCACATATCCTTTGCGCAGCTGGCTTGAATTTCCAAAAGGGATGGATACCACCATCCCTGCCTTTATCTCATTTTCCAGCCTTTCCGGTACGCGATACTGAAAGCTCCGGTCCAGCTTGTCACTTGAGATATCAATTATTACATCAGCATATATCATGAACTTATTCCTGTTTTATCCGGATGATACCAGCACAACGGATATCAGCCTATTTACCGGCAAGAATATCAGCGATCAGGACTCGTTCATCCATAGGATATTTCTTTCCTTTTATTTCCTGATAATCCTCATGGCCCTTACCTGCAAGAACTATGATATCTCCCGGCTCTCCATTATGGATCGCATAAGCGATCGCCTCTTTTCTGTCAGGGATCTCTACATATTTACCGTCAGTTTTTGCCATACCGACTTTAATGTCATCTATGATAGCCTGAGGATCTTCGTCACGGGGATTATCTGAGGTAATGATGGTAAGATCTGCAAGTTTTCCTGAAACCTCACCCATCTCATAACGACGAAGTTTTGATCTGTTGCCTCCACATCCGAACAGACATACCAGCCTGTGAGGATTATATTCCTTCAGAGTAGTCAGAAGACTCTCCAAAGCCATAGCATTATGCGCATAATCAATCATCAGAGTAAAATCATCGGATACTTTCACCATCTCGATACGTCCCTTTACTCTGGCTACTTTTAAAGCTTTAAGAATATTTTCTTCTGAAACCTTAAAATGACGACAGATTGCAATAGCTGTAAGAGAATTATAAATGCTGAATTTTCCGGGAATATCGATTTCCACATGAAAATCCAGAAGCCCCTTCAGGTGATAGGAAATTCCCAGATATCCTTTGCCTCCAACCAGTTTCGCATCTTCTGCTCGAAGGTCTGCCTCCTGTGAGAATCCATAAGTTTCCAGACTACAGGTATGGCCTTCAATGATCCTCTGGAAATGTTCATCATCTCTGTTTACAATTCCTACTTTACACTGTTTCAACAGTAAAGATTTACATCTGAGATAATCATCAAAATCCTTATGCTCATTAGGTCCGATATGGTCTGGTTCAATATTTGTAAAAATACCAAAATCAAAAATAAATCCCTGTGTTCTGTGAAGCATCAGTCCCTGTGAAGAAACTTCCATGACCACGCAGTCACATCCTGCTTCCACCATCTCATGGAAATATTCCTGGATCATATAAGACTCAGGTGTTGTGTTCTTTGCAGGGATCACTTTGTCACCGATGATCGCCTCAATGGTTCCTATCAGACCTACTTTATATCCTGCATTTTCCAGAATAGATTTCACCATATAAGTGGTGGTTGTCTTACCCTTGGTTCCTGTAATGCCGATTGTTTTCAGTTTCTCTGCCGGATGTCCGAAATATGCGGCAGAAATAAATGCCATGGCGTACCGCGTATCCTTTACAAGGATGACAGTTACATCTTCCGGTGCTTCCACAGCTTCTTCTACAACCAGAACCTTTGCTCCCTTTGCCACTACATCCGGTACAAATTTATGACCATCCACCACAGCGCCACGGATACAGATAAAAAGAGAACCCTCTTCTGCTTTCCGGGAATCATAAATAACATTCTTTACTTCCTGGTCTGTACTGCCCTGAAGACAGGTATATTCCAGTTTTTCTAATAAGGATACTAATTTCATTTTAATCCTCCATATCATTTCCTGACAGTCCGAAATTTATACAGATACTCATTTCATACTGCCAGATTCTGTTCACTCCGCCTCCTGCAGTCCACTTTGCAGTATAAAATATGTATTTTTCTGCAAACTTTTTTATCAGCGGAGATATTTTCCTAAAGTGTATATTCTATATAAGAATAGCACACCTCCCCAGTCGTTTCAATGTTGTTTTTTGATTCCCGGATTCTGTTTCCGTTCCCGATGTTGCTGATCACTTCTGATGTTTTTTAATCTTCATATAACAGAACACACTGACTCCAGACATTATCCCCAAAATCCCCAGTACAATATACAAGGCAGTCTCTGTCCTGTCCCCTGTACGTGGCTTGGATGCAGTGGCAAAAGCGCTTCCTGATTTTGCTCCATATCCATAACCCTGCGCTGTCACAGGTGTAGGCTGTGGTGTGACTGTAACAGTATTATATGTACCGGTCAGCTCAACATTTGCCTGAGATCTCATTGTCTGTGTTCCTGTCTCATCAGAAATAACAGTTACCTCATTGACCAGTTCCTGACTTTCCAGATATTGAGGAACAATCACTGTGGCATAAAGTGCAAAAGCTTCGCCAGGTACGATTTGCGGGATCAGTGCCTGTGTACCTGTACTGTTTAAGGTCACTCCTTCTTTCTGAACAAATTTTGCCTGGATACCTGCATTTTGAAATCTTTCTGTACTTAGAACAGAATGAAGTGTACGTTCACCTGTATTTCGGATACAGATCTGATATGTGATCGTATCCCCTGGATATGCCTGTGTCCTGTCCGCAGTTTTTTCCACCTCAAAAGCAGCTTTTAACGCAGTTATCACAGTTTTGTCTGATGTCTGGCATCCAATATATTCCTCTCTTCCCGGATGTTTTGCCTTTACAGTCACTGTATGAAGCAGTTCTCCTGCCTGTTCTTCTGTAAGCTGAAGGGTTATCTGAAACTGTCTTATTTCTCCAGCCTTAAGACAGGCAATCATTCCCTGTGTCCCCTTTGCGCTAAATCCATCCTCCTCTTTCCAGGATGCTTCTGCATCACTTATGGAAAAAACACTGGATATCTCTATATTTTCCAATGAAAGCATGCCTGTATTCTGTACAGACAATATATATATGAGTTCCTGTCCTGCACGCACCTCCTTCATTTCCCGCTGTAACTGTGCTGTAAGTCCTGCGTTTGCTTCTTTCACTGAAAGCAACGGAGAGGGTGATACTGCAGCTGTCTGAACCTCTTCCCCTGTTTTCATCCAGAAATAAGCACCTGTAGAGTCCTGATCTTTGCAGAGAGGCGCATCCTGGCACACCGGATAATCCATTTTTACAGGGGAAATACGATATTCTTCTCTCAGAAAAACCGGTACCTTAAGATTAAATGTATCTGTTTCCTCATCCGTACACACCACCTCACAGGTCAGCTTCGTAATCTGTACTGTTTCCCCTTTCTGATTCTGTATCTGTACAGACTCAGCCTGCATATCATGTTTCAGTCCCTCTTCATTCACCTGAAAATATTCCGATATATATGCTGTCAGAAAATATCTGGCTGCTTCTTTCGCAATCTCACTTGTATTCTGTATATCCTGTTGTACCTGGCCGTTTTCTATAACATATTCCTCTGTATTATATTCCTCTGTACGCTCTTGTGTATCATCACATTCTTCTGTATCAGCAACTTCATGTTCAATATCTTCTGCTGCTCCTGCGACTTCCTCTTCTAATACATCCTGCATCTGCCCGTTTTCCGGAACAGCATTCTCCTGTTCCTTTCTGTACAGTTCTTTCAGACCATTCACTTCCAGTGTCAGTTCTGCCTGAAAATTCTCCTCATCTGTCCACTCCGCACTCTGCTTTAAACTTACAGCAGACGCAGATAACCCTGCTTCTTCAAATTCAGCTGCAGATATTGCGCAGGTTCCCAAAATCCCTGCAAAAGCTGTCAGAATCACTGCCATTTTTAAATGATCACATATTCTTTTTTTCATTCTCTCATTCTCCTGAAATTTTATTCTATGTTATCTGGCGTAATTTCACATATTCTATAGTCAAAAGAGTTTTTTTCCTCAGCACCTCCTCCCTGACTGTTAATAAACTAAACGATTTGAAATCCTGCACCGAAACAGTGCGTGAAAAATAAGAATTTGTTTTCTGCAGAAAGCAGAAACAGATTTTCCGTTACATGGAGTAACGATGTCTTTACTTTAGCATGTCTCTGATATAAAAACAAGATACCACTTTTTATTTTTCGTATTTGTTTATAATTCTTTTATAAATTTACCGATTGTTTCAGAAATTCGACATACTTTGAACATAATTTTCCCATATAATAGGTCTTGGATAGATGAAAAACCACTCTCTATCTCCCCCCTCAAAAAAACGAAACAGTCCTCACAGAAATGTGAGGACTGTTTGTTTTTAAGTTTATTTTCTATTGCAATTCTACTGGCAGTCTTTTATAATGAAGGGTATCAATATGATTGAATATTTAAAGCAATTGCACAAATATTACATTCAATCCGGAACTCAATACCGGATGTATTATTTTTGAAATTGCCAAATAGAACATGAAAGAATCGAGGTAATTCCCATGAGCGAAAAAATTACAGTAGTTGCACTGGGTCACAGAGCATTAGGAACCACCTTACCAGAACAGAAAACTGCTACCAAAGCAGCAGCTAAGGCTGTGGCAGACCTTGTAGAAGCCGGAAACCGTGTAGTAATTTCACACAGCAATGGTCCACAGGTCGGAATGATCCACACAGCAATGAATGAATTTGGAAAAACACATCCTGACTACACATTTGCACCAATGTCTGTATGTTCAGCAATGAGTCAGGGCTATATCGGATATGATCTTCAGACTGCTATCCGTGCAGAACTTATTTCCCGTGGTATTTACAAACCTGTAGCTACTATTCTTACACAGGTTGTTATTGATCCATATGATGACGCTTTCGCTGAACCGGAGAAGATCATTGGACGTGTACTCACAGAAGAGGAAGCTGAAGCAGAAGAAAACAAAGGAAACTTTGTCACAAAGCTGGAAGACGGCACATATAAGAGAATCCTGGCAGCTCCGAAACCACAGAGGATCGTTGAACTTGAAACGATCCGTACACTTGTAGATGCAGGTCAGGTAGTAATTGCTGCAGGAGGCGGCGGGATCCCAGTGATGGAACAGGGTATCGATCTCCATGGTGCAAGCGCCATCATCGAGAAAGACCTTTCCAGCGGACTTCTTGCGCAGGAATTAAATGCAGATACTCTGCTGATCCTTACCAGTGTTGAGAAAGTCAGCCTGAATCTTGGCAAGGACAACGAAGAATATCTGGGTACGATCTCTGTAGATGATGCCAAAAAATATATGGCTGAGAATCAGTTTGCACCAGGCTCCATGCTTCCTAAATTCGAAGCAGGAATCTCTTTCATCGAAAACGGTGAGAACAGAAGAACGATCATCACAGATATCACACATGCAAAAGACGGATATTTCGAAAAAACCGGAACTGTCATTAAATAATAATTCCAAAAGAACCGGAGCATGCAGCCATCTGCATCTCCGGTTCTTTCATTTTGCATTTTTATATTTACATTGATTTTCGCTCAGCGATCTCTGCCATCTTAGCTTCATTCAGACGTGTATCACCATGCACACGGCTGTAGGAAAGGTATCCGTTCATACGGTCGATCTTTGTAAGATTCTTGGATCCGCATACAGGGCACACATCCATCTCAAGTTCCTCATGTCCGCAGTCATCACAGTAGGCAAGTGAGAGATTCACACCCTCATAATATCCCAGAGACATTGCTCTGCGGATCAGTGTACGGATTGCCTCACGGTTATAATCGATAGGATAACGTACATACTGGATCTTACCTCCATTGCACAGCTCCCAGAAACGTCCTTCCAGATCCTGCTTCTCGATTGGAGTTACATCTTCTGTCACATGACAGTGAAAACTGTTGCTCACATACGGACGGTCTGAAACACCCTTTACGATTCCATACATCTTGCGGAACTGTTCAACCTGAAGACCACACAGACTCTCTGCCGGCGTTCCGTAGATTGCATAAAGATAACCGTCTTTCTCTTTAAATTCATTTACTTTCTTATTAATATATTTCAGAACATCAAGTGCAAACTGTCCATCCTCTGCAATGGATTTACCATTGTAAAGTTCCTGAAGTTCATTTAATGCTGTGATTCCAAAAGATGCTGTCATAGGTTTCAGGATCTTGCCGATCTTTTCATTTGGTTTCAGATGTCCGCCATAGAATCCGCCCTCACAATATGCCAGCGGGTTCGTGGAAGCACGCATCTGTCCCAGATAATCATAAGTACGGATATGCAGATTACGGATCATCTCAAGATAGAAATCCAGCACCTCATAGAAATCTCTGCTCTCAGCTCTGGATTTTGCAAGGATCATGGGAAGATGAAGACTTACCGCACCAATATTAAATCTTCCTACAAATACAGGCACATCCTTATCATCTGCCGGATACATTCCGCCTCTCTCATACCAGGGACTTAAGAAAGCACGGCATCCCATAGGGCTGATCACTTTTCCATACTGTTTATACATGCTGGAAATATATCCCTTTCCTGACATGGAAAGCCAGTCCGGATACATGGTCTTTGCAGAACAGTCTACACCTGCCTCAAATACATCCTCACTGATCTTGCCCTTTCCATGGATATTTTCATCATAAAGGAATACGATCTTAGGGAAAAGTACAGGTTTCTTTCGTCCTGCTTTACCCTGTCCGCCCTTGTGCACTTCAAGCAGTGAAATACTTGCCATCTTCTCAAACTGCTTTACTCCCAGTCCGAGAGTTACTGTTACAAAAGGATAATCTCCTCTGGAGGATCCTACTGTATTCAGCTTATACTCGATTCCCTGCCATCCCTGGTCAAAATCTCTGCGGACCTTATCCAGTGCATACTCGATCGCACGTTCTTCACGTCCTGTCCAGCTCTCATCAGAGTATTTCATAAATTCCTGGATATATTTGTCATAGCTCTTCTGTGCATACGGCGCAAGGATCTTATCCACCTCAGGTACCGTAAACCCTCCATACTGCTGTGCAGCAGTGCTGAGAATGATATCACCCATAACGTCAAATGCTGTATCCAATGTCTTAGGCTCATTGTACCATACATTCCCCATCTCAAATCCGCCTCTGAGTACGGATGCCACATCAAACAGACAGCAGTTCATAGTGTCCAGACGTGCTGACTGGTCATGAATATAAATATAACCATCTTTACATGCCTGAAGTTCATTACGGTTCATGAAAAATTTACGGTAAAGCTCCTTATTCAGTTCATTAAAGATCAGACTTCGTTTCGTGGCAACCAGTGCACTGTCTGTGTTTGCATTACTCTTGTCACCGATATAACGGATTGCCTGGCTCTTTGTGTATACATCATCCATCATATGGATAAAGTCAAGCTTGTAATTTCTGTAATCACGGTAACTCTTGGCTACGGCAGGATTCACTCTCTCAAGAGCACCCTCTACAATATTATGCATCTCCTGAATCTGTATTTCATCTTTGCCCAGAGCTTCCGCATGTTCTTCCGCAAACTGGCAGATAAATTCCTTCTCTTTATCAGAAAATGTGTATAAAATCCTGGCTGCCGATTTATTTACGGCTGCTACGATCTTCTGTGAATTAAACTCTTCTCTTGTACCATCTTTCTTTATAACATATATCATGCCTCTTGCTCCCATATACAATATATAGTATTATTTCCTTTCATTAACCACAATTTATTCTATATGTGGTACGTTTATCAAGTATAGCACAGTATCTGTCAAAAAGAAAGGGTAAAAAAATTATTCGTCATATTGCTGAATTTCATACATTGAAAGATAATTTACTTGACCGTCCAGAGATACCAGAGAAACCTCATCTTTCTCATGTAATTCGATTTTCTTCTCCTGTCCCTCTTCGTCAAATTTTACAGTCTGAACTTTTCCTGCAGAATCTGCGATCTCAAGAACAATCCCCTCCCATGCAGCCTCAGCCATATACTCTCCGGCATCTATCTGCATTTCATATTTTGCCTCTTTTCCGTTTTCATCTTCTTCTGTGACTATATAGGTTTCTCCTACAATATAACTCTCTCCCGAAAAAATATAATAATCAGCAACTCTCTCTTCATCTGTTTCTGAATCACTTTCAAAACCGGGATCTATTGTGTACTTAATATCATCCCAGTTTTCTGCCACCTGTCCTGCTCCTGCCAGCAGAAGCAATATGATCACCCAGAACCACTTTGAGCTTTTTTTCTTTGGTTTCTGATCCCGCGCCTGAGTTTTTTCTGTTTTATATGTACTTTTCTGTCCGGCCGCAGGTTTTGTTCCTGCCATTTTTGTTCCTGCCGTTTTTGTTCCTGCTGGCTTTGTTCCCACAGGCTTTTCTACGGATTTCTGCGTTCTGGTTCCTGATGTTTTATTTCTGTCAGGCAGCGGGATCTCACTCTCAGCCATAACCCTTTTTGCCTTTGCTGAGGCATGGCGATAATGATCTGAACGGTTCTCATTCAGATGATACAGTTCCATATCACTTCTATATGGCATTCCACAATACTTACATCTGCCATTTACAACCGGTCCGTCACAGACATTACATCTTTTTCCCATATGGTGTCCCCCTGTATTTTTCATATTTGCATTTCTTTTCCTGTAAATTTATTTTAACATTTTACTCTAATCTTGCAAGGTGGAAATTGTCAAACAGACAGTTTCCTGTTATAATAGCGAAGTAAATACTAACGGATATTCCATCATGGCATGTCAATAAAGTAATAGTTACCTCTCGTTTGATTTTGAGTAGCATATTTTATTGATCTGCTATAGAATATTCAAAAACAGAAATTATAGGAGGATTCCAATAATGGATCAGATTAAAATTCCTGACGGATATAAGTCAGCTTTAAATCTCCATGATACCCAGATCGCCATTAAGACTGTGAAGGATTTCTTTCAGCAGACACTGGCTCAGAAGCTGAATCTGCTTCGTGTTTCCGCACCTGTATTCGTTAACCCTTCATCCGGTCTGAACGACAACTTAAACGGTGTGGAACGTCCGGTAAGCTTCGATATCAAGGGACAGAATGAGAATGCCGAGATCGTACATTCTCTTGCCAAATGGAAAAGATACGCATTACAGAAATACGGTTTCGAACACGGTGAAGGTCTCTACACAGATATGATCGCCATCAGAAGAGATGAAGATCTGGACAACATCCACTCTGTATATGTAGACCAGTGGGACTGGGAAAAGGTCATCAGTAAAGAAGAACGCAATATGGATACACTTGTTTCAACAGTACGTGCCATCTACAGTGTTCTCCGCAAAACAGAGAAATACATGGCTGTTCAGTATGACTATATTGAAGAAATTCTTCCAAGAGAGATTGCATTCGTCAGCACACAGGAACTGGTTGATATGTATCCGGAGCTTACTCCCAAGGAACGTGAATACCAAATCGTCAAAGAAAAAGGTGCAGTATTCCTGATGCAGGTTGGTAAGACACTGACCAACGGCGAACGCCACGACGGACGTGCACCTGACTATGATGACTGGGAATTAAACGGAGATATCCTTGTCTACTATCCGGTTCTTGATATTGCTCTTGAACTCTCTTCCATGGGTGTCCGTGTTGATGAAGATACTCTTGATAAACAGCTTACCATCTCAGGCTGTGATGACAGACGGGAGCTTCCGTTCCAGAAGGCAATCCTTAACAAAGAGCTTCCATATACCATCGGCGGCGGTATCGGTCAGTCCCGTATCTGTATGTTTTTCCTCAGAAAAGCACACATTGGCGAAGTACATGCTTCCCTCTGGCCTGAAGAAATTGTTAACGAAGCAACAGCAAAAGGTGTACAGCTTCTGTAAAAGCAGCTATATAAACTGAACTATAAATGTAACGGGGTGAATACAAAAGTGAATATTTTATTTTTTTTAACGCCCAAAAGTGATGTAGCATACATATTTGAGGACGAAACTCTTCGCCAGACTCTCGAAAAGATGGAACACAGAAAATTTTCCTGCATTCCTCTTCTGAGTCTGGATGGAAAATATAAAGGGAGTATTTCCGAGGGTGATCTGCTCTGGGGAATGAAAACTTTAAATGTTCCAAGCCTGAAAGCTGCAGAAAGTATTTCCATTATGGCAATTCCTCGCAGAGCTACTTACAAAGCAGTTCACGCTGATTCTGATATGGAAGATCTGCTGGACAAGGCGATCAACCAGAATTATGTTCCGGTTGTAGATGATCATGGATACTTTATCGGTATTATTACCCGTAAAGAGATCATCAAATACTGCTACAAAGAACTGAAAAAGTATACAGATTCTTCTGAGAATTGATCCATTCCTTTTGAAAACGCAATAAAAAGAGGAAGTGCAGTACCAATGTCATTCTTATCTAAATGACATTGGTGCAGCACTCCCTCTTTTTTATTCGCAAAAATATTATAAAACTTTTGAAAGAAAATCTTTCAGTCTCTGGTTCTTCGGATTTGCGAAGAACTGTTCAGGAGTATTCTCCTCCTGTATCTTACCATCATCAATAAAGAGAACTCTGGTTGCCACTTCTCTTGCAAATCCCATCTCATGAGTAACTACAGCCATAGTCATACCTGACTGTGCAAGTTCCTTCATAAGTTCCAGAACCTCACCTACCATCTCAGGGTCAAGTGCAGAAGTGGGCTCATCAAAAAGCATCACATCAGGATTCATAGCCAGGGCACGGGCAATAGCTATACGCTGCTTCTGTCCACCTGAAAGTCTGTCCGGATATGCATCTGCCTTATCCGGCAGTCCTACACGCTCCAGAAGCTCATCTGCTCTCTTTGAAGCTTCCTCTTTTGTCATCAGCTTCAGTTCCACAGGTGCCAGCATAATATTCTCTTTTACTGTCTTATGCGGAAAAAGATTAAACTGCTGGAACACCATTCCGATCTTCTGACGGTGTCTGTTAATATCAACCTTCGGGTCTGTGATATCTGTTCCTTCAAAGAGAATCTGTCCTCCTGTAGGAACCTCAAGAAGGTTTAAAGATCTGAGAAAAGTAGATTTACCGGAACCTGAAGGACCGATGATCGCCACTACTTCTCCCTGGCAGATATCAGTTGTAATCCCGTCAAGAACCCGATTTCCGCCAAAGTCTTTTTTCAGATCCTTTACCTGGATCAGTACATTCTTATCGCTCACTGGTTCTTAATCTCCTTTCCAGTTTATTCATTCCCCATGTAAGGATTCCAATGATCACAAGATAGATCACTGCTGCTGCCATCAGCGGCCAGAACGCATTATAGGTACGGCTCTGGATCAGCATTGCGCCCTTTGTAAGATCCATCATACCAATATAACCAATGATGGATGTCTCTTTGATCAGTACGATAAATTCATTTACCAGTGCAGGAAGTACATTCTTAAATGCCTGCGGGATAATGATCAGACGCATGGTTTGAGCAAAATTCAATCCCAGGCTTCGTCCTGCTTCTGTCTGTCCCTGATCAATAGACATAATACCGGAACGGACGATCTCAGCTACATATGCACCGGAGTTAATACCGAAGGCAAGTCCGCCTACGATGATCTTGTTAATGCTAACAGCACCAAAAATTACAAAATTCATGATCAGCAACTGGATCATGGTCGGTGTTCCACGGATCACAGTCAGATACACTCTGCAGATCGCATTAAGAACTTTAAAGGAACCTGACTTATCATGTGCTGAACGGATAATGGCTACCAGAAAGCCGATGATCAGACCAATGATCAACGCAAATACTGTGATGATAAGAGTTGTTTTCAGACCATCCAAAAGCCAGAGATAACGGTCGTCTTTAATAAAGTTCAGATAAAAGTCTTCTTTTATACTTGCTAATATCATAGGATTATTCATAAAAACCTCTGTCCCCGAAAAGAGAGCTGTTGGCAGATTGTCAACAGCTCTGTTATATTGTTTCTATTATTTTTTTACAATGATAACCTGGCTTGCATCTGCATAGGTATCTGTAAAATCAACACTGGATTTACGGTCTTCTGTTACAGTCATACCTGCTGCACCGAAGTCTGCCTTACCGGACTGTACTGCAGGAAGAATGGCATCGAATTCCATATCTTCAATCTTCAGTTCATATCCAAGTTTATCACAGATTGCCTGTGCAATATCTGCATCAATACCAACAATATCATCACCCTCATGATATTCATATGGCTCAAACTCAGCATTGGTTGCCATTACCAGTGTTCCGTTGGAACGGTCAACATCTTCCGGAGATTCATATGGTGTCTTGCCTGCATCTTCACCGATGTAGTTGTCCATAATGCTGTCAATTGTTCCGTCTTTTTTCAGTTCTTCCAGAGCTCCGTTGATCTTTTTAAGAAGTTCATCATTACCTTTCTTTAAGCAGATGGCATATTCTTCTTCCTCAAAAGGCTCATCCAGGATCTTAAGGTCATCATTGTTCTCTACAAATTTCTGAGCTGGCTGTGAATCAATGATCACACAATCAATCTGACCAGCTTTTAATGCCTGTACAGCTTCGCTGCCTTTGCTGTAACGTTCAACTGTAGAACCGTCCTTCTCATAGTCAGATGCATCAAGGTCACCTGTTGTGCCAAGCTG
>CAKSAW010000013.1 GCA_934437695.1 uncultured Blautia sp.
AGTTCAAGTCCTGTCTCATCACCGCGCAGATATTGCCCATAAAGTTCTTCATCAGTAGTCATACCGTTCAATTCCTTTCCAAATATTACTCCTCTGTTGTCAGGTGTAATCTCCGGGCTTCTTTCCATCCTTCGTTAATAATACTTCTCTTTTTATCTTCTATCATGGCTTCTACATATTCCAGACAGTCCTCTGTATCTACTGCAGCTTTATCCCATCTTTTGATAACCTTTTCTGAATGCACACTGTCCTTCAGATCATAATGTTCTACCATATAGTTTCCAAAATAATTCGTAAACTTTTTCTGTCCATACAGATTCAGATGATGATTATTATAAAAATCATCCATCATGCTCAGTCCGATTTCATCCTTTTGTGTTTCAAAGTTCACATAGGGAAATCCATATTCTTTGATAATCTTTTCCGCTTCATTTGCTCTTTGATAAAATGGATAACTCTTTTTTGTAATTCTGTGCGGTGCGCGCATGAACAGAACATTGTCAATTCCTTCATCTTTTAAATACTGAAGAAGATCGCGCAGATAATATTCTGCCTTTTCCGATAAAGGAAGTGCTGAAGTATCGCCCTTCACATCTATTACTTTACTTTTGGTTTCTTCTGCTCCGGATATTGTCTGAAATCCCTTCAGCCGGCTGCTGCCTTCCAGCATCATACGTGACTGAAGGTAAAAATTAGCTATGCACAAATCCAGACTCTGCCAGTTTGAATGATACTTTAAAAAAGGTATGAAATACTCTGTCTGCTGATCTTCGGGTACTAGCTCCTTAATTGTGTTTATCTTATTTACTGACCATGGCATATTATCTATGTACTTTCTCAGTCGTTTTTCATTTATCTGATATTCATCATCATCCTGCAATGTCCCGTTAATCTCTATCACAATTACTTTTGGATCCTGGTTAGCCAGAATCTCCTTAACCTGTGATTTTACTATTGAGATCGGACTTCCGGCCACCGAATAATTATAACTGGTAAATCCGAACTCTTTCCAGAGCAAGCCTGGAGCTATTGACGTATAAGTTTCACTGGCTCCAATCGTTACCATGTTCAGACTATCCTTGGGTTCCAGATAAAATCCCTTGATACGCACACTATCCGGTAAACTGTTCACCTTAAGAAATCCGGCTGCTCCACTTAGGAATAACATAAATATCAGACCAAAGCAACTTAGTTTTAAAATTCTTTTTTTCATCATATGTCCTATCTGTCTTATTAACTAAAGGCATTTTTCAAACACGCTCTAGAACTGCATATACACAAATTCTGCTGTACTGCATCCAGGTCCGTACATTCCAAATATGGAAATGCTGAGAAGCCCTGCAAATAATACGATCCACTGAAATTTTGGATATTTCTCCTCCAAAAGTTTCCGTATTGTTGTGTCAGAATGACGTTCCTGTATCAGACTGACATAAAAGATCAAAACAGTCATAAATATAAGCAGCATATAATCATACAATGTCATACCGCACGACGTAATCTGCTCTATGATCTGAGTTATATCAAAACTGAAATCCCTAACACAACGTCCCAGCATATCTATTGCAGCAGAAAAATTATTGCCTATGTCAAACATATATCCTATCAGTACGATCAGAAATGTCCGTAATATTTGAAAAATACGCCATGACTTTTTTTGAGTCTGAATATGCAGACCGGCAATTGCTTTATTAAATAATGGCTGCATCAAAACAGATAACAGGATCACGCTGCCATTCCAAACACCAAAGGCAACATATTTCATATTTGCCCCATGCCAGATTCCCACAAGTAAGAAAGTGATAAAAGAAGCAATTCCTGCCGGAAGCACTTTTGCAATATGCGCTCCGATCGCATGATCACCATATTTTTGTTTCAGGTTTTTACCCATTTTAAAAAAACGTTTTGACATTGCAAGAGAATAAAACACATAATTCTTCATCCATGCGCCTAATGTAATATGCCAACGTCTCCAATAATCGTTAATACTTACTGCAAAATATGGTCTGCAGAAGTTCTCAGCCATTTCAATCCCCAGGATTTCTGCAAATCCTCTGGATATATCGATCCCACCTGAAAAATCCGCATATAATTGTAATGCATAGACCAGAACTGTTATAAAAATAACAGTTCCATTATACTGCATATAATCTGGTGCAACCATTTGGATCAGGCTGACTGCCCTGTCTGCGATCACCATTTTTTTGAAATATCCCCAAAGCATCAAAAGTGTACCATGTTTTAGATTTTTATAAGAAAAATTTCGTTCTGCATAAAGCTGATGCGCCAGCTGATCATAAAAGCTGATCGGGCCCTGAATGATCTGCGGAAAAAATGATACAAACAATGCATATTTTGCCGGATTTCTTTCTGGTTCAAATTTTTCTCTGTAAACATCGATTAAATATCCGGTAGACTGGAAGGTATAAAAAGAAATCCCTAACGGCAATACCAGATGTAATATTGGGATTGAACCAGTTATTCCTGCTTTTCCAAGAAACCAGTTCATTTCTCCGGCAAAAAAATTAAAATATTTTAAGAATATAAGTATTCCGAAATTCAGTACAAGTATCATGATCAGAATTTTTTTTCGTTTCTTTTTCATTTCCTCTTTGTACTGATTTTTTTGTTCCCGATTCCATTCCCCGTTGTGAAGAATTATAGTTTCTTTCGCTGTCTTACTGTTTTTATACATAATAAGTGCTGCGAAATAAACTGTAAATGTAGTAAATAAAAGAAACACCGTATATTTCCAGTTTGCCCATAAATAAAAAATATAACTGGCAGCCAGCAACACGGTCCACTGATATTTTTTCACAGGAAACATATAATATGCTGCTGTTACCAGCAGCGTAAATATCATAAATGTAATTGTCGTATATCCCATACTTGCTACCCCTATCCTTCTGATAAGCATCAGTATACTTTTGTTTAGGAAATACGTCAATCATATAATTGACATATACCATAAATATAAATACAATTTTCAGCATATTTGGAATGAAGTAAAAAGACCATGCTGTTTTCTTATTATGGAATCCAGCATGGTCTTTTCTACCATTTCCTAAAAATTATTTGTTATCACAATAATTCAACTTTTTATAATGCGATCCAGTTCCGGGATTTCTTTTTTGACGGAAATAAGCTTTCCATCCTTTAAGAAACAATGCCTGGAATAAGCTGTTGTGCAGATTTCATTTCTGGTCATATTAAAGAATTCATAATTAAATTCCAGAGAAATTCCATTATACTTTTTAATGCTGACACGAATCTGGATTTCATCGTCAAAGAAAACCTGTTTTTTGTATGCAGCCGAGATTTCTACAACAGGGGAAATAACTCCTGATTCTTCTACTTTTTTATAACTGAAACCCATTTGATCCATATAACTGATCCTGGCTTCTTCCATCCATTTTACATAATTGGAATGATGGATGATACCCATACGGTCTGTTTCATGATATTGTGCTTTTCTGTAATATGTATATGTCTGTATTGATTCCATGAATTTTACCTTTTAACTTTCCTTTGAATATGTGAATATGAGCAGATCAGGAAGGCTTTTTCACATAATTAAGAGGATCCTGGTTTACACCATTTACCAGAACACCAAAATGAAGATGTGGTCCGGTGCTGTTTCCTGTGCTTCCTACGTATCCGATGATGTCGCCCTTCTTAACCTTATCTCCTACACTGAGTTTTGGATTAAATTTAGACTGGTGCATATACTCTGTAATCAGCCCTTTTCCATTGTGATTGATCTTTGTATAATATCCCGCTCCGCCTGACGCAGATGGCTTCAGCATGGCAACGATTGTTCCTGATGCAGCTGCATAGATAGGTGTGCCTGTTGGAGCAGGAATATCAATTCCCTTATGATTTGTAGAACCAATCCCTCCGGGGGATTCTCTGTTTCCAAAGTAACTGCTGATGTAGGAATAACTGGAATTTAAAGGCCAGCGGAAAGAAATACCATTCTCATAACCAGGAATAAGAGTACCGTTCTCTCCCACATAATTATCCTCATCAACCCACTGATTTGTAGCCAGAATCCCTGTAGAAGTATCAAGGTAATACTTTTCGCCATCTACAGTGATCCATCCTGTTTCGCGCTCACAGGTAGATGGATTCATATAGTATTTCTTATTATTCACTGTAAGCCAGCCTGATGCCAGTACACCATTGGAAGCAGAATAATAATGAGCATCATTCTTAGTAAACCATTTACTGCAGGAGAGTTTTCCGTCAGATTCAAAGTAATATTTTTTTCCGGAGGATGTTTGCAGTATGATATCATCATAACGGATTCCATTTGTTTTCTTGAAATAGTATTTATGTCCGTTGATCGTCTGCCAGCCTGTGAGCAATTTACAGTCTGATTCACGGAAATAGCGATAATAGGAATCCGGTTTGTAAAAGCCCTTGACAAGTCTGCCATTTGAAGCTGCGTAGTAATAAGAACCGTCCGTCTCCTTATACCATCCGCTTCTGACCAGCTGACCTGTATTTCTGTTAAAAGAATACCATTTTCCTTTTACTTTCAGGCGGCCCTTTGCCATTGTTCCATTTGCCTGAAGATAATAGGTAGAATCTCCATTTTTGCGGAAACAGTTTCTGTACATTTTGCCTTTTTCGTTAAAGCAGTAATAAACATTATTTACTTTATGAAAACCAGACCGAACTGCTCCATCCTTCCAGAAATAATATTTATTTCCGGCAGATGTGGTAACCCAGCCTGTATACATATAACCTTTTTTTTCATCAAAAAAATAAGTTTTCCCATTTACAGTCTGCCAGGCAGTAAGCATTTTGCCTTTTTCATTAAAACAGTACTTTTTTCCACTGATCGTAAGGATGCCGGCTTTGGCAGCACCGGTTTTGCCGAAATAATATTTATTTCCGGCAGCACTTGTGTACCATCCTGTAGCTTTTTTGCCATTTTTATCATAATAATACCAGCTGCCATTTTTTTTCACAAATCCCGTCTGCTTTTTGGAAGCGGTAGCAGCCTCAACAGATATAGAAGATGTTTGCAGAATCCCTCCACACAGAGCCAATACCAGCATTAAAAGAAAAACTGGTAGATAAAACTTTTTTTTCTTCATAGTTCTCTCCTGTTTCCTGTGTACCTCATCCGCAGATGAGGATTAGCCTTATCATAAAATAGCTTCATCAAGAATAATAGTGAAAGGTCCATCATTCTCCAGAGATACTTTCATATCAGCACCAAAAATACCATGCTGTACAATAGGAACTTTTTTTGCGGCTTCTGAAAGCATATATTCATAAAGTTCATTGGCAATATCAGGAGCACCGGCATTTGAAAATCCAGGACGGTTTCCACGTTTACAGTCAGCATATAAAGTAAATTGTGAAACCATAAGCAATTCTCCATTTATATCTGCCAGAGAAAGGTTTGTTTTTCCGTCGGCATCCTCAAAAATCCGGAGTCCTATAAGCTTTTTCAGATATTTGTCAGCAATTTCTCTGGTATCGTTATTTCCAACACCGATAAATACCAGAAGTCCCTTCCCAATTTGGCCACATACCTGACCATCTACAGCTACCTGTGCGTGATTGACACGCTGAATCACTAATCTCATTTATTTTTCTCCTGTTTATTTTTTAATTCAAGATATTTGTTCTTTAAGAACACTCCTGCTTTTTTGAAGTACTGCCATATAATATGCAGGATCCGCAATATATATTTCCATACGATTATGACAAACCCGGAAACAGGGTTCCATATTTTCATAAAGAAACTATTTTTTCTTTCTTCCAGTTTTTCTGGTGAAATCCTGTGAGTTTCCTCTTTGCAAAGGGGAACAACTTCCCTGGTCTGTGCATCAAGACAGTCAATATTAATATAAGTATCTTCTTCTGCAGGCATTTTTCTGTCATTTAAAGAATGATTGATCAGTCTCCATACCATAGCATAAAGTACTGCAAAAACAGGAACTCCTGCGATCATACCTGGAACACCGAAAAGACCGCCACCGATCAGAATGGCAACAATAACCATAAAACTGGACAGACCGGTAGATTCTCCAAGAATCTTAGGTCCCAGGATATTTCCATCAAACTGCTGAAGGAGCAGGATAAAGATTACAAAATATAAACCTTTGACAGGGTCCACTACCAGAATCAGCAAAGTACATGGAACAGCTCCCAGATAAGGGCCAAAAAAAGGAATTACATTTGTTACACCTATGATCACACTGATCAGGATCGGATATGGCATATCCAAAAGCAACATGCCAATATAGCATAAAATCCCGATAATTGCAGAATCCAGAAGTTTTCCATATATAAAGCCGCCAAATGTCTTATGGGTAAAACGCATGGCATGAATCAGCATATTTGCCCATTTATGCGGCAGAATTGCATATACAAACATTTTACTTTTTGCAACAAATTTCTCTTTATCTGCCAGCACATAGAGAGCCACAATTGCACCGATCAGAAAGTTCTTCATAAAAATCAGGATATCAAAAATACCTGCTGAAACATTTTTCAGCATATTCTGCATCTGTGGCAGAATATCGGTAGTAAGAAAATCCTGTGCTTTCACAGAATACTGATTGAGCATATCAATCATTTCAGGATTCATTTTCCAACCATGTTCAATAAATGAATTAAGCCATTTTTCGATAACCTTTACGTAATATGGAAAATTGTAAATAATATTCATGATACTTCTGATCAGCTGAGGAAGAACCATCATAATCAAAGCATAGATTATGATCCCGAATAAGAACATGGAAAAAAGGACGCATGCCCATCGAATGGCTCTTCTTCCCTTCTTCTGTAACTTAATATTGCGTTTTTCCAGCTGTGGATAAATCAGCTTTTGCTCAAAAAGATTGATCAGTGGACTGAGAATATATGCAAGGATCACACCATAGATGATCGGTGCCATAATTCCCAGAAAAGTTTTGATCCCTGTAATAAGGGTTTTCATATGAAAAATGCCGTAATAAAACAGCATACTGGCGGCAATTACCAGAAAAGCGGTTACGCCCCAGTGTAAATAGCGGTTATCCCAACGAAACTTCATAATGTCCTCCTTTTTAACATGGTACGATTATAACATTTTTTTTAATGAATGTCTTGGAAATTTAAGAAAATTTAATATATATTAGAAAAAAGTTAGAGATTATTTTAAAAATATTGATGTTACTCTTCTACAAGAAAACATAATATATTTATTGTTAACTAAAAAACATCAGGCTATTAGTATATATTATATAAAATTATTTATAACCATTCTACAAGAAAGACCAGATACTTTGTCATTCTGAATATAACAAAGCATCTGGTCCTCTTTATAAAAAATTTGTATCTATTTATTTTTAACAGAGTCAAAAATTTCAATTGCCTGAACTATGGCCTTTGCAGCACCGTCAATTCCCATCTTACTACTGTCTACACAGAGATTGTAGCTTGAAGCAGAACCCCATTTCTTATTGGTATAGTAATTATAATAGCTGGAACGGCTCTTATCAGTTTTATTGATCATGTCCTTTGCCTCTTTGGCAGTTTTGTTATGTTTATGAGAAAGGCGGCTGATCCTCCAGTCAATATCTGCATGTACAAATACACTGAAGCAGTCTTTATATTCTGCCAGCGCATAATCGGCACATCTTCCTACCATAACACAGGGACCCTCAGAAGCCAGTTTCTTAATCGCGTCAAACTGTGCAAGAAATACTTTATGGTTCATAGGCATATCTGTAAATCCTGAAGAAGAATACCCAAAAGAATAGGTATCCATTACTAAAGAATACAAAAAGCTGTTGGTTGGCTTCTCATCATGATTCTCAAAAAGTTCTTTGCAGATACCACTCTCATTTGCTGCATGCTCAAGAAGTTCTTTGTCATAACATTTAATACCGAAATATTTGGCAACCTCCTGACCTATTTGTCTTCCGCCACTTCCATATTGACGTCCTATTGTAATAATTGAGCTTGTACTGTTCATAATCTGCACTCCCTTCTGTCACGTATTCTATCTATAGACATATTATACAATACTTTCGGGAAAATGCAAACTATTTTCGTAATTTTTCCAATAGTTTAAGAAAATATTCAGGTAAAGGAGCCGAAAACTCCATGTATTCACCGGTGGAGGGATGAATAAACCCAAGGATCATTGCATGAAGAGTCTGTCCCTGCAGATGATAAGGGTTCTTTCCTGATCCATACACCTCATCACCCAACAGAGGATGACCGATACTTGTCATATGGACACGGATCTGATGGGTACGTCCTGTTTCCAGGCGGCATTCCACGTAAGTGGCATTTTTAAAACGTTCTAGAACTTTATAATGTGTAACAGCATCTTTACCATTTTTATAATTGATCGCCATTTTCTTGCGGTCAATTGGATGACGTCCCACAGGTCCCTCAATAGTTCCCTCATCTTCTTTCAGTACACCTGCTACGATTGCTCTGTATCTCCGTTTAATAGAGTGTTCCTTCAGCTGTTCTGCCAGATCACGATGTGCATTGTCATTTTTACACACAAGAAGAGCTCCCGTAGTATCTTTATCAATCCTGTGGACAATACCGGGCCGCATAACGCCATTAATGCCTGAAAGATTATCTTTACAGTGAAACATGATCGCATTTACCAATGTTCCGGAGGTATGTCCTGCACTGGGGTGAACCACCATTCCCTTTGGTTTATTTACAATGAGCACATCGTCATCTTCATAAAGAATATCCAGCGGGATATCTTCCGGAAGAATATCCGGTTCTTCCATATCAGGAACTTCCAGAGAAATATTGTCCTGTTCCTGGACCTTATAGTTGGCTTTTACAGGAGAACCATTAACCATTATTTTCTGTTCTTTTAGCAGTTTCTGAATATAAGAACGTGACAGTTCTTCATTTTTTTCAGAAAGATAGCGGTCAATCCGGATACCGGACTGACCGTCAGAAACGTGATAATTAAGAATTTCCATAATATTAATCCTTTTTTATTTTCAAAAAATCATAATCTTCATCGTTTTTGTATTTGAAACATACCATTATGATGAGCAGTATGCCGCTGCATACAACATACACATCTGCTATATTAAATACCGGGAAATCGATAAGTGAAAAGTAGATAAAATCAACAACATAGCCTCTGAACACTCTGTCAATGAAATTTCCCATAGCTCCTGAGACCATTACAAGTGATATCGCTGTAAGCGGCAGATAAAATCTGGTTTCAGGAATCCGTGCATATACGTAAATAAATACACAGAAAAATAAAAGGCATAATATAACAAATACCGGAATCCTGCCCTCAAATAATCCAAAAGCCATTCCGCGGTTTTCAATATAACGCAGCTGCAGGACCCCGGGAATAAGAAGAACATCAGGTTTGTTTCTTAAATGAGTCAGAATAAGATATTTACTTCCCTGATCCAAAAATGTCAGAATAAAGATAATAATAAAGCCTTTTATCCAGCGCATACTGGCAGATCCGGATGAAACTTTGCTCATATCAGGATCTCCCTGATCGCCTGAAGTAATTCATCATCTGTAACTGTTTTATCTATAAAGCTTTTGCCTATTCCGTCCATAAGGATAAACTTAATATGTCCGGCTTCCATTTTTTTATCTTTTTTTGTTGCTGCCAGAACATCTTCTGCATTTGTAAGGTCAACAGAAAGAGGAAGACTGTAAGAGTGACAGCCGTTTCTGATCTTATTATACTCTTCCCTGGTCAACAATCCTCTTGTCATAGATAGATAAGCAGCAGCAATCAGACCAATCCCAACACACTGTCCATGAAGCAGCTGGAAATTTTTCAGTTTTTCCACTGCATGTCCCACTGTGTGACCAAGATTTAACAGTGCACGTTCTCCCTGTTCCTTAGGGTCACGTTCAACCACACCTGCCTTGATCTCGCAGCATCTGCGTATCATTTTGGAGAGCATACCTAAATCCAGATTACTGATCGCAGGCTGATTTGAGCATACAAAATCAAAGAAATCACCATCGCAGATCAGTCCTGTTTTAAGAATCTCACCCATACCACAGGTAAACTCACGGTCTGGAAGTGACTGCAGAGTACTCATGTTCATATATACAAGACGTGGCTGATGAAAAGCACCTACCATGTTTTTGTACTGAAGGAAGTCAACACCTGTTTTACCGCCTACACTGCTGTCAACCTGCGCAAGAAGAGTAGTAGGAACCTGAATGAAATCAATGCCTCTCAGATATGTGGCAGCTCCGAAACCAGTCAGATCACCTACAACTCCACCACCTAATGCGACCAGAAGTCCCTTTCTGTCCATCTCATTTTCAATCAGGGTTTTATATAATTCCTGTACTGTATTCAGATTTTTATTCTGTTCACCGGCTTCAAATACAAAAGAAAAAATTTCAGAGGAAACTTCTTTAAGTACTGATCTGACAGCATCATGATAGAGAGGTGCGACATGACTGTCTGTTACAATACAGATCTTACGATTCTGCAGTCCCTCTTCTCTGACTGCTGCAGCAAGATTCTGAAAGTCATTTTCAAAATAAATAGGATAATGGAAATCTCCTTCCCGTTTTACAAGTAATTTATGTTCTGCCATTTTCCTGTTCTCCTTTTTATTACAAAATAAGCGATAAATAACTGAATGATGAGTAGATTTTATACATAGCGTAAAATACGCACACTACAGCGTCCTTTTTTGGTCTGATGGGAAACACCATCAAAAATAAAACGACCTTTGCTGCGTACAGATATGATATCGCCCTCTTTTGGTTCATATCCATTGCTGGTGATCAGCTTCCCGTTGACAAAAACCTGTCCGCCTTCAATATATGATACCATACTGCTTCTGGAGGTCTTAAATGCAAGAGCTATCAATGCATCCAGACGTACAGAAGCACAGGTTCCATTGAGCGGCTCCAGTGCAGGACGAGGAAATTCATCAGGGTCCTCCACTTTTGTGATCAGAATATTTGTATGACGGACACGGCACAGATTTTCAAGAAAGAAAGCCGTCATTTTATTCTGACAGAAAAACCAGGCAGCTTTTTCCTGAACAACAATATCTCCAATCACACTCCGCTCTACTCCCAGATTGAGAAGTGCGCCAAGGTAATCACGATGGCTGAGAGATTCAGAAAATCTGATCGCCTTAGGTTCTATCCTGAGACAGTCGATAGGATATTCCCATGTAAAAGAAAGAGCATCAGGATGAAATGCAACCATCTGACGCTCCGCATTTTCATAGCCTCCGAAAGTCTCCATAATGATCTGGGGAAACTGATGTTTCAAGCTACTGACCATGTTCTGTTCATTTAAATTAAGAAAATCCGAAAATGTAACTATATCTCTCTGATATGAGAGATTGGCCAATTCCCGGATTCTCTTAAGAAAAAATTCGTCTTTTTCCATCCGGGATCAATATCCTGCTCTTACAGACGGAGCAGATCCTCCCAGAATATTCTGAAGATCACCGGTGATATCTACATTGTACGGTCCAAGTACAAAGATATAGCTGGATACCTTCTGAAGGCTGCCGCCTAAAGAATAGCATGCACCGGATGTAAAATCAATGATTCTCTGTGCCAGTTCAACATCGATTCCTTCCAGATTTAAAATAACAGTAGAATTATCTACTAAAGTGTCAGCAATCTCGCGTGTATCTTCCATAGAAGAAGGTTTGATCACACAGACTTCCATGCTTGGCCCCTGATTTGATTTACGGCTGCTTCTCATTGGAGTGATCTTGGAAGATGCTGCAGGACGTGTCTGGCGTTCGGCGCGTTCCTGCTTAACCGTAATTTTTGACGGAGCCGAAGCTGTCTGTTTTGGAGCAGATGCCTGTTTTGAAGTTGTCTTAACTGCTTTCTCTTCTATATCATCGAAATCATCTTCGTCATCGGATTCCTTTTTCTTAGAGAATTTATCGAAGAATTTCTTCTTTGGCTTTTCATCAAAGTCGTCATCAAGAAAATCTTCGTCATCTTCCTCATCTAACAGATCATCATCTAAGAATCCGTCATCATCGTAATCATCGTTCAGTTTGATGGCATCTAAAAATTTATCTAAAACGCCCATTTTAATCTCCAATCTTTTTATTAATCTTCTTTTATTGAGTAATCTCTTTCACCAAAGATACCCGTTCCTACGCGTACCATTGTGGCACCTTCCTCAATTGCGACCTGATAATCATTTGTCATTCCCATACTCAGGACGCTCATATTAACATTATTAATGTTTTTGCCCGCAATGTCAACACTTAATTTCTTTAATTTTTGAAAAACTTCTCTGTTTTCTTCAGGATTTGCTACAAAAGGTGCAATTGTCATGAGCCCTTTTATACGCAGATGCTGATAAGAGGAAATTTCCTCCAGAAATGGTAATACCTCATCAACAGAAAGGCCAAACTTACTTTCCTCTTCTGCCACATTCACTTCTATTAAAACCGGCATACAGATGTCTTTTTTGGCTGCCTCTTTTTCAATTGTCTCTGCCAGACGTACAGAATCAACGGAATGTATCATAGATACCTTATCTATGATATATTTAACTTTGTTTCTCTGCAAATGTCCGATCATGTGCCATTGTACATCAGTCGGCATCTGGTCATATTTATCTACGATTTCCTGAACTTTATTTTCGCCAAATACTCTTGCTCCTGCATTATATGCCTCTTTGAGCATTTCCACAGGTTTCGTTTTACTGACTGCAACAAGCGTTACTTCTTCAGGAGAACGCCCGGCAGTGTTACAGGCTTCCTCTATATTCTTTTTTACAAGGTTTAGTTTATCAGCTAACATATTAAGCCTCCTCTTGGTTAGTATAAAATGTCTTCTTCTTTTACTTTATCAGCATTTCTGACAATATGATCATATCTGGACAGACCGTATGTTGTGTTTTTTGATACGATCGCATATTCTTCATTCTGATCCAGTATTTCAATGCGGCGAAAAACAGCATATCCTTTGTTGATACAGTAGACACCCTCAAGAGTATCTGTTTCTCCGATGATATATTTTTCACCTGTATCTGTATTGATAAGGGCATCTCCCTCTTTAAAAGCCTTTTTATCAATATAATAAATCTTTGGCTGTTCTGACTCGTTGACTGCAAGCTTGGAAACAGATGTATCCTCAATACTTGCATAAATGCTCGCACTTTTAAAGGTTGTGGTATTTTTACCACCGGAAAGCATAAAACCTGATTCATTATTCTGCGTGGTAAGCATTCTGGATGGAACAACATAAAAATCCTTTGTCACGATCGATGTGAGAGGAATCTTCAGGCCGACTACTGTATTGGTCACAAGTTCTATATCCAGAAAACGGTCAGATGCATAGCGGATAAGACCTTTATTAAAATCAATCTGTCCGTATTTACTGCCATCTATTGTGATAATAGAAAAATCTCCGTTTTGTGTCATATCATCCTTTAAAAATTTAACACGGATAGTAGAACGGTCTTTCAGCTTTTCTACCTGTTTATCACTTAAAGGGATCAGAAGACTCCAGCGCTCATCAGTTATAAGCGTATAAACATCATCTCCGGCCTTTACCTTATCCGATGTTTTTAAATCTGTCTCATGATAAGAATTCTGATCAAAATCTTCTGCTGAGACAGTGTCAATAGTTTTTCCTTCATAGTTATCTTTTGAATATAAAATAATACCATCAGACTGAGACTGGCATATGGACTGATTTCCTGCATAAGTATTCGTTGTCATACTGGTGCTGTTACTGGTGTTATCATCGTTGTTTCCGTCTGACGTAAGAGGGGCAGACGATGTATTTTCAGATTCAGCATATTGCAGGATATTTCCCTTCAGTTCATATTTAAAACTGTAGGTACTGTTAAATTTACTCGAATTGAATCCTTTTGAAAAACTCATCATATCAGTTCGTATTTTTGAAAGTTCTTCAGGAGTAAGGGATGCAGAGGCAGAAGATGTTTTTGTATCGTTCAGAGAATAAACAGCTCCGGAGGCATTGATCTTGCTGCCCTCTCTTGCATAATAAGTAATATATCCTGATGAAGGTGCCGTACATATGGTTTCTTCACGGATAGCAAGACCGGTATATGTTTCGTTACGGGATAAAGGTCCTGATGTAACCTGATAAGATTCGATATGAGTAGTTGTAAGGTACAATATAGCGCTGAATGCCATATAGATGAACAGAATCCCAAACATGATCGTTCCTATATTCAGCCCTACAACCATACGCAGTTTCGCCAGAATTCCAGGCATCTTTTTAGATTTATTGCGATTATCAGACAATGGAATGTCTCCTTTTGATTACTTAAATCCTTTTCATTACTTAAATCAGAAATTTTTATTTCCAAAATATTGTAACACTTTGCACAGTTAAAAACAAGATTATTCATAAAGAATTCACAGTAATTGTAAAAAGCAAGAACACGTTTTCCGAATATAAGTTTGCTTTTTTTGCAGGATTATGGTATGATGAAAGAAAAATCAGTTTGTCGGTATACGAGTGATGATTGGAAGTATAGTGATAAAGGAGGTACAATTATATGCCATATGGAAGAATAACCCCGAAACAACAGGAAATCCTTGATTATATAAAGAATGAGATTTTAAACAGAGGATTTCCTCCGGCAGTCCGTGAGATTTGTGAGGCAGTAAATCTGAAATCAACTTCTTCAGTCCACTCTCATCTGGAAGCACTGGAAAAGAATGGATATATCCGCAGGGATGCAACGAAGCCACGGGCAATCGAGATCATTGATGATAATTTTAATCTGGTCCGCAGAGAAGTTGTAAATGTTCCTATTGTAGGCACTGTAGCAGCAGGACAGCCGCTTCTTGCAGTTGAGAACCTTGAAGGATATTTCCCTATTCCTGCTGAATTTATGCCTAATGAACAGAGTTTTATGCTTAAGGTAAAAGGTGAAAGTATGATCAATGCCGGAATTTTCGACGGAGATCAGGTTCTGGTAAAGAAACAGTCTACAGCAGAAGACGGAGATATTGTAGTTGCTCTGATCGATGACGGTGCTACAGTTAAAACTTTTTATAAAGAAAAAGGGTATTACCGTCTTCAACCGGAGAATGATACGATGGATCCGATTCTTGTTCATGAGGATTTACAGATTCTCGGTAAAGTTTTTGGTGTATTTCGTTTATATTAGAAATCTGTCTGTCAGTGAACTCTGACAAATGAACACTAAATAAAGGTTCAAAAATAACAGGGGATCAGATGTTACGCTTATAACACATCCGATCCCCTGTTATATGATTACTGTTTCTTATTTATCGAAAAATTCATTAATATCAAGAACTTTTCCATCTCTCCAGATTCTTTCAAGATCGTAGAAAAGACGGTTTTCCTCGTCAAATACATGAACGATCACATCACCGTAGTCCATAAGGACCCAGCTTGAATTTCTGGTACCTTCTACCTGTTTTGCCTCAAATCCGGCTCTTCCAAGTGTTTCATCTACATTGTCAACCATAGCCTGGACCTGATTCTGGTTGGAAGCGCTTGCGATCACGAAATAATCAGCAATCGCAGATACTTCATGGATATCTATCACTTTAATATCTTTTCCTTTTTTGTCATCAAGGGCACGGACGGCAAGTTTTGCCATTTCCAGTTCTTTACTCATATAAGCATCCTCTCTTTCTGTAATATTCAGACTTGTCTTTTTGTATGCAGATCCTTGTAATATAAAAAGGCATCTCTGGTAGCATTGTCAATATCTTTTGGGTTCTCTTCCAGGTATGAAAGAGTATCTGCCAATATCTTATACATACATTCATCCAGGTCCTGAAATGCCAGTTTACGGACAATATCAAGATTAGGAGCTTTATCACGTCTTGGCTCAATATAATCAGCAATATAGACAATCTTTTCCAACAAAGTCATCTCTGGCTTTCCTGTGGTATGCCATGTGATCGCTGAAAGAATATCTTCATCTGTAACATCATATTTAGCTCTGGCTACGTAAGCACCCAATTTGGCATGAAGTAAAAAAGGATGTGTCTGTTCAAATTCTGAAACAGCAATATTGTGCTGGCTGCACATTTTCAGCTTCTTTTTGTTTGGGATACATTTTGCACAGTCATGAAGTAATCCGGCAGTCTGGGCTGTGACCAGATCACAGTTATGGACCATGGCAAGTGCTGCGCATGTATACATAACTCCCAGAGTATGCGCATAGCGATCTTCATCCAGATATTTTGCCAATTTTTTCTGCATTTTTATAAAGTCGTACTCTGCCATTGGAAAATCATCCTTTCTCTTCAGTCAGACTGTAAATCTGATTTTCTTCTATATATGTGATCACCTGATCCGGAATATAATAGCGAACACTTTTATCCTCACTGATCCAGTTTCTTAACATTTCACTTGAAACATCAATATTGGTAGTATTCAGGATCAGAAATGTACCATTATACTTAAGAGAAAGGCGGTGCATTTCTCTTTCAAGTTCTGCAATTGATGAATGATTTCTGACTGCAGTTACGAGAATACAGTTTTTGCAGATCTTTTCCGGTTCCATCCAGGTCTCAAAATTGTAAAGGGAATCTGCACCGATTATAAAATAATAATCTGTATCCGGATTCTCTTTTTTCAGCATTTCCAGTGTGTGGTAAGTATACGTGTAACCATTTTCATGCATTTCCGTCAGTGACAGTTCAAAATGAGGATTTCCGGAAATGGCTCTGCGTACCATTTCTACTCTTTCCTCATCAGAAGCACGACCCTGACGGTTCTTTTTGTGAGGTGGATTTCCGGAAGGCATAAAAAGAACCTTCTCTAACTGAAACTGTTCATATGCTTTTTCACCCAGTATCAGATGTCCCATATGAATGGGATCAAATGTGCCACCCATGATACCGATTCTTTTCCTGATGTCAGCCATAAAAACTCCGTAATAAAATAATCTAATGTATTATTTAGGTAATTCGATTTTTTTCTTTTCTTTTTTACCTTCACGGTATAAAACGATTTTCTTACCGATCACCTGAACAATCTGGGAATGTGTACGTTCTGCCAGAACCTCAGCCATCTGACGCGGATCTTCCAGACAGTTCTGGAGAACACTGATCTTGATCAGTTCTCTGGCTGCAAGCGCTTCATCCACAGCTGCTGTGTTTTCAGGCGTAAGTCCGCCCTTTCCAAGCTGAAGGATCGGATCCATGGTCATTGCAAGACCTTTTAAATAAGCTCTCTGTTTACTTGTCATTTCTTTTTCCTCTGTTATTCTCTGCTGTGTAAAGCGGAGAATTCGCCCGCTTTACAATTTATAAGATTCTTTATTTATAATAATCGAAGTCAAATCCGTACATACGGACAGTATCCCCTTCCTGAATACCGGCTTTTTCAAGCTCTGCCAGAATACCGCCTTCTTTAAGGAACTTCTGGAAGAAAGCAAAACCTTTCTCTGAATCCAGGTTTGTATAACCGAGCATTTTTTCAATCTTTGGTCCTTCAACTATAAAGATTGTCGGATCTTCAGGGCTCTGCTCTACTGTAAATGGAAGGTTCTCTCCAATCAGCATATCTTCAGGGAAGAATTCCTGTTCGAATACTACCGGCTCCTGTTCACAGCTGTCAAGAAGTTCTTTTACATGGAATAAAAGTTCTCTGACACCTTGTCCGCTGACTGCGGAAATAGGATAAACCTGAATACCCTTTGGTTCAAACTCTGCCTTCAGCTTATCAACAGGACTTTCTTCTCCGTCTTCTGTATAAATACAGTCAATCTTATTAGCTGCGATAACCTGTGGTCTTGCAGCAATTTCCGGATTATAAGCTTCCAGCTCTTTGTTGATCTTGTAAATATCATCTATGGGATCTCTACCCTCTGTAGATGCTGCATCTACAATGTGAATGATGACTCTGGTACGTTCAATATGGCGAAGAAATTCATGTCCAAGTCCTACACCTTCGGATGCACCCTCAATCAGTCCTGGAATATCAGCGATCACAAAGCCACCATTTTCAGTATCTACCACTCCAAGATTCGGGCTCAGGGTTGTAAAATGGTAATTGGCAATTTTAGGCTGAGCATTAGTAACGCGGGAAAGGAATGTGGACTTTCCAACATTGGGGAATCCAACCAGACCTACATCTGCGATTACCTTCAGTTCCAGGAGAACTTCCAGTTCCTGTGCAGGCTGTCCTGGCTGTGCATATTTGGGAACCTGCATAGTTGCAGTTGCGTAATGCTGATTTCCTTTCCCGCCTCTTCCGCCTCGCAATACGATCTGGCGTTTGTTTTCACCGGACATATCTGCAATTACTTTACCGGATTCTGCATCCATGATAACGGTTCCTTCCGGGACTTTTAATACAACATCATTTCCATCGGCACCATGGCAGCGCTTTTTGCCGCCTTCCTGTCCGTCTTCTGCTTTATATTTTCTTTTGTGTCGGTAGTCGCCAAGGGTGTTCTGGCCTTCATCTACCTCAAATATCACGTCTCCTCCACGGCCGCCATCGCCACCGTCAGGTCCGCCATTTGGAACATATAATTCCCTGCGGAAACTTACATGGCCGTCGCCACCTTTACCGGAGCGGATAAAAATTTTCGCTCTGTCTGCAAACATATGACACACCTCTGTCCTTTATTAAATATTAAATATTTTTACTGTTATTCTTTTTATTAATCCATTAGAGCGTGTTTGAAAAGGTTTTCTGCAAACACGCTCTAATCCAAAAGAAAGGCTCCAAACCCTTATTAGATTTGAAGCCTTCCGCTTAACCAGATTATTCTGCTTCTACTGGAACGATAGAAACCTGTTTCTTATCGCGTCCTTTTCTGGTAAATCTTACGACACCATCTTTCAGTGCGAATAAAGTATAATCTTTACCGCAACCTACGTTCTCACCAGCATGGATCTTAGTTCCGCGCTGTCTGTAAAGAATATTTCCAGCTTTAACAAACTGTCCGTCTGCTCTCTTCGCACCTAATCTCTTGGATTCGGAATCACGACCGTTCTTTGTAGAACCAACTCCTTTTTTATGTGCGAATAACTGAAGGTTCATTTTCATCATGTTGTTACACCTCCTTGACTTTTACTGTCAAATATCGATTGTTATAACTATGTTCAATTTCTGTTAATCCGAGAATCAGCGAATCCATGAGAAGTGTTCCCTTCTCAGTAACCGGAGCCGTAAAATGAAAAGATACATAACCGTCATCTTGCTGTACTTCAAACTGATCATCTGTGAATGCATCAAGAGAATTCACAGTATTGATCACCAGTACAGAAACAGCAGCACAGACAATATCCTGTCCCTCTTCTGCATATCCGGCGTGACCTTTCGAAACAAATTCCAGATAATTTCCATTTCTCTTCTTAACTGTAATTGTAATCATAATGACACCAGATTAACCGTTAATCTTTTCGATTTTTACTTTAGTGTACTGCTGTCTGTGACCGTTTTTCTTGTGATATCCAGTTTTTCTCTTGTATTTGTAAACGATAACTTTTTTTGCTTTACCGTTCTCAACTACAGTAGCGGTAACACTGGCATCTTTTACATCTTCACCAGCTTTTAATCCGTCATTGCTTACTGCAATAACATTATCAAAAGTAACAGTTTCACCAGCTTCAACACCGAGTTTCTCAACTCTGATTACGTCGCCTTCAGCAACTTTGTACTGTTTACCACCTGTTGCAATAATTGCGTACATCTGTGGCACCTCCTATAATCTTTACTCGCCAGA
>CAKSAW010000014.1 GCA_934437695.1 uncultured Blautia sp.
ACAGCGACTGTGATGGGAGATGCCTCAATGAATAGGCTTTCGGACGCGGGTTCAATTCCCGCCAGGTCCATAAAAATATCCACAGGGTAATACCTTGTGGATATTTTTTTGCCGGAATTTATCTCAGCTGATTTCTTATTAAGCAGATAAAAATGGTTTATTCCCCAAACTGCTGTGCACATTCTTTCAACATTTCGCGAATTGGCAGATGGTACGGACATCTGGTTTCACATTTGCCGCATTCTACACAGGCAGAAGCCTTCACTGCAAGAGAACTGTAACGGTTTCTTGCCCAGTCTCCCAGTCCGTAACGGTTAAGATATCCTGCGAACAGGAACACACCCGAAATATCGATTCCCACACTGCATGGAGCACAATAATTACATCTGCGGCAGAAATTTGTGCCAAGCTGATTCCGTACTGTCTGAACTTCCTCCAGTTCTTTCTCGCTTAACGGAGAATCATCAAGACAGGCCTTTATATTCTCCTCAATTTCCTTCTCTTCCGCCATTCCCGGGATTACAATGGTAACATTCTTATTTGAACAGACATAACGCAATGCCAGTGTTCCGTTTTCAATTGCACCACCGGCCAGAGGTTTCATATCAATAAAACCAATGTTTTTCTCCTCACATTTTGAGATCAGCTCTTCCCCCTGACTCTCTACAATATTATATGGAAACATAATAGTTTCCACCCAGTCAAGCTCCAGAGCCCGGGCAAAAACCTCCACAGAATGAGCGGTCAGACCAATATGTCCGATTTTTCCTGCTGCTCTTGCCTCCTGCAGTGCTTCAAGGGCACCACCGGCCGCCTGCACCTGATCAAGCTGTTCCATACTCGGATTATGCACCTGGTATAATTCAATATGATCTGTACGAAGATTATAAAGACTCTTCTCAATATCTTCAGCCATAGCTTCCTTTGTACGTGCCATGGACTTTGTGGCAATTATAAATCTGTCCCTGATACCTTCCAGTGCATATCCCAGATATTCTTCACTGACCGTATATCCTCTGGCTGTATCAATATAATTTACTCCCCGGTCTGCCAGCTTATGCAGCAGTGTCTTTGTTCCTTCCGCGTCAATTTTCTGGATCGGTATCCCGCCAAGGCCCATTCTGGAAACCCTGAGACCGGTTTTTCCAAGCGTTACGTATTCCATATTTTTTCTCCTATTTCAATCAGAGATAAAAAACTGCCACCGGATCTTACCGATGGCAGTTTTCATCTCTTTATATCTGTCGATCAGACAAAACAAACAACTGGTTTCATCCTGATTATACTCGGGAGAGATATTCTCCTGTTCTTGTATCAATTTTCAGTTTGTCACCCTGGTTAACAAACAGCGGAACCTGAACCTGTGCACCTGTTTCTACAGTAGCCGGTTTAGTAGCACCCTGTGCTGTATTTCCTGCAAATCCTGGTTCTGTTTCTGTAACTTCAAGTTCTACAAACAGAGGCGGCTCAATAGCAAATACATTTCCGTTATGTGAACAGATCTTAACCATCTCATTCTCTTTAACGAATTTAAGAGAATCACCAACCTGATCTTTTGTAAGACCAACCTGATCATATGTCTCTACATTCATGAAGTAGTACAGATCTCCATCATCATACAGATACTGCATATCTACACGTTCGATACGTGCAGCCGGGAATTTCTCTGTAGGACGGAAAGATTTCTCAAGAACTGCTCCTGTAATAATGTTTTTGTATTTTGTTCTTACGAAAGCAGCACCCTTTCCTGGTTTTACGTGCTGGAATTCAACGATCTGACATACGTTTCCGTCAATTTCAAGTGTGATACCGTTTTTGAAATCACCTGCTGAAATCATAGTTATATTTCCTCCTTAATAGTACAGTTCAGCAATGCTGTGTCTTTTGACAACAACAGCCGTTCAAAGTGTGTGTCCCTCTCATGCTTTTCTCAGTTTTGTGACACACTCTTATTTAATTTTATAATATTCTGCTGTTTTTTTCAACTATTTTTTACACATGTTTTTAATTTTTCTTCAAGCTGAGCAATCAGATCCTCAAAAGGCTTATCTCCTGTGATCATCTCAATGTCCGCAAACTTTGCGTAAACCGGATCACGCTGTTTAAGCAGCTTCTTTATTTTATCTTCTCTATCTTCACCTTCGATCAAAGGATTGCTGCTGGAATTCTCCAGTCTCTTTTTCAAAGTTGCATAAGAACCTTTCAGATATACTACTGTTCCCAGTTTTTTGATATATTTTGCATTCTGCTCCTGCATAGGAAGACCGGATCCCAGAGAAATGATCTTCTGCTCCGGATCATCGATCAGTGCCTTGATTACAGTAGTCTCAAGTGCTCTGTAAAACGGCTCTCCAAATCTGTCAAAAATCTCCTTCATTGTAAGGTTCATCTTCTTTGATACTACACGGTCAACGTCTACAAACGGAAGATTGAAATCTTTTGCCAATCGTTTTCCTACTCTTGTCTTTCCTGAACCCATAAATCCTATGATAACAATATGGTTCATGAATTCCCCTCCTCTTTACGGTAAAAATATAGTACAATTCTTTCGAGATATCGTTTCAATACGATCTGAATCTCTTCTTTCGGATTGAGTGGTTTCACCAGAATATTCCGGATTCCTGCTCTTTTCGCACCATATATATCAGTAAACAGCTGATCTCCCACAAAGATCGTATTACTTCTGTCAGTTCCAAGAAGTTCCATTGCTCTGATATAATTTTTCGTCGATGGCTTATGTGCGTTCTCAATAAACCGGGCTCCTATCGCATCATTAAAAGAGGACACTCTCTCATACTGGTTATTTGACAGGAAACAGCACTTGAACCCAAGTTCCTTCAGATGTGCAAACAACGCACACGCTCTCTCATCTGCAGGTGCGCCATGGGGTACCAGGGTATTATCTATATCAAACAAAAGCCCCCTGTATCCCTGGGCATACAGATCATCAAAGTCTATTTTATAAGTAGAATCCAGATATTCATCCGGAAAAAAACATTTAAACATCCGTAGTTATTTCCTTTATAATTGTTTTTAGATCATCGTTCATCAAGAGGAACATATACCGCAGGTTCCAGAACATTCTTATATGCAGGACGGATAATCTTATCTGCATTGATAAGCTCTTCCATTCGGTGAGCACTCCATCCTACAATACGTGCAACTGCAAACATTGGTGTAAACAGTTCCAGCGGCAGATCCAGCATGCTGTACACAAAGCCACTGTAAAAGTCCACATTGGCACTTACACCTTTATAAATACGGCGTTCTTCAGCAATTACCTCAGGTGCCAGACGCTCTACCATAGAATACAAAGCATAATCTTTCATTCTGCCTTTTTCCTTTGCAAGAGTTTCCACGTATGCCTTGAAAACCTCAGCTCGCGGATCAGACACAGAATAAATGGCATGGCCCATACCATAGATCAATCCCTTTTGATCAAATGCCTCTTTATGGAGAAGTCTCTTCAGATATGTGCGAACTTCATCCTCATCTTCCCAGTCCCTGACTTCTTTTTTCATGTCATTAAACATCTTGACAACTTTAATATTAGCACCACCATGTTTCGGTCCCTTTAATGAACCCAGTGCTGCTGCAATGGCAGAATATGTATCAGTTCCGGATGAAGAAACCACATGCGTTGTAAACGTGGAGTTATTACCTCCGCCATGCTCCATATGAAGAATAAGAGCAATATCCAGTATCTTTGCTTCCAGATGTGTATATTTCTTATCCGGACGCAGCATCCTGAGAATATTCTCCGCAGTTGTAAGTTCTTTCTTCGGGTTATGGATATAAAGGCTCTTACCCTTTACATAATGATTATAAGCCTGATATCCGTAAACCGACAACAATGGAAATACACTGATCAGATTCAGGCACTGTCTGAGCACATTTGGCAATGATGTATCATCCGGATTTGTATCATAAGAATATAAAGTAAGCACACTTCTGGAAAGTGCATTCATAATATCCTTACTCGGCGCCTTCATCACAACATCCCTTACAAAATTTGTAGGAAGCGAACGCTGATTTGCCAGAAGCTGTGTGAAATCTGCAAGCTGATCTTTATCAGGGAGACTGCCAAACAGCAGCAGATATGTAACTTCCTCAAATCCATATCTGTCATCCTCAATAAACCCTCTTGTCAGATCCTTGATATCATAGCCTCTGTATGAAAGACTTCCGGCGCAGGGAACTTCTTTGCCGTCTACGATCTTTGTAGCTTTGACATTGGAAACCTGGGTCAGTCCTGCGAGAACTCCCTTTCCATTAATATCACGAAGCCCTCTCTTTACATCATATTTTGCATACAGAGAAAGATCCAGGCTTGTATGTTCCCTGCAGACATCCGTCAGATTTTCAATTTCAGGTGTTACTTTTGTTTTAAATCCTGCCATATAATAAATCCCCTTTCTTCACAATTCTCTCTATAAAGGTCCCCTCCTCATCCGTGTGATCATAATAATTTTATAATTGCACATCTCTATGAATTAGATTATAGCATTTTTTTCTCTTCCGGTCTACATTTTATCCAATCTGTTTTTTCTTTCAATTCCACAGAGTTAAATATACTGTAATTATTTGAGATTGCTATAAATTGTATGGATGATTCTTAACATTTTCTCATATCTGACAGCATTACGCAAGTACCAATTTTGTTCAAAAAATTTTTACAAAAAAATTCTCATTTGCTCTTTCCATTTGTAACACTTTAGTGTATAATAACGTCGATTTAGAAAATATAAACTATACGATCGACGAGGAGGAAATCATTATGTCTTATACTGAAGAGGTATACGAAAGAGTCGTTGCACAGAATCCAAATGAACCAGAATTCCATCAGGCAGTGAAGGAAGTTTTAGACTCCCTTAAAGTCGTAATCGACAAAAACGAAGAAGAATACCGCAAACTTTCCATTCTGGAGCGTCTTGTAGAGCCAGAAAGAATTATTTCTTTCCGTGTTCCGTGGGTAGATGATAAAGGTGTTGTACAGGTAAATAAGGGATACCGTGTACAGTTCAACAGCGCAATCGGACCGTACAAGGGTGGTTTAAGATTCCATCCGTCAGTAAACCAGGGAATCCTTAAATTCTTAGGTTTCGAACAGATTTTCAAGAATTCTCTTACAGGTCTTCCGATCGGTGGCGGTAAAGGTGGTTCCAACTTCGATCCTAAAGGAAAATCTGACAGAGAGGTTATGGCATTCTGCCAGAGCTTTATGACAGAACTTTCCAAATATATTGGTGCTGACATGGACGTTCCTGCAGGTGATATCGGTGTAGGCGGACGTGAGATTGGTTATCTTTACGGACAGTACAAGAGAATCCGCGGATTATATGAAGGTGTTCTCACAGGTAAAGGTCTTTCCTATGGTGGATCTTTAGTTCGTACACAGGCTACAGGCTACGGTCTTATTTATATGCTCGACGAAATGGTTAAAGCTAAAAATGATACTATTTCCGGCAAAACTCTCATTGTAACAGGTTCCGGTAATGTTGCTATCTATGCCGTAGAAAAAGCTACTGAACTTGGCGGTAAGGTTGTTGCAATGTGCGACTCCAACGGATATATCTATGATCCGGAAGGAATCAAACTTGACGTCGTAAAAGATATCAAAGAAGTAAAACGTGGACGTATCAAAGAATACGCTGACCGTGTCGAAGGCGCTACTTACACAGAGGGAAAAGGTATCTGGAACATCAAATGTGATATTTATCTTCCATGTGCAACTCAGAATGAGCTTGACCTTGACGGTGTTAAAACTCTTATTGCAAACGGATGCAAATATGTTGCAGAAGGTGCTAACATGCCTACTACCCGTGAAGCAACAGATTATCTTATGGCAAATGGCGTAACATTCATGCCTGGTAAAGCAGCTAACGCCGGTGGTGTTGCTACTTCCGCTCTTGAAATGAGCCAGAACTCTGCAAGACTTTCCTGGACTGCTGAAGAAGTTGATGCAAAACTTCACCAGATCATGGTTGATATCTTCAACAAAGTTGATGACGCTTCCAAACGTTATGGTATGGAGGGCAACTACGTTGCAGGCGCTAACATTGCAGGCTTTGAGAAAGTCGTAGATGCAATGAAAGCTCAGGGCATTGTTTAATTTATATCTGTTTATTACCCCCATAAAAATACATATAAAAAACCAGCGGAATTTATTTTCGCTGGTTTTTTATATAATCCTATATGATGACTAATTCATAAATTTCTTCAGTTCATCCATAAAGGTACTGACATCCTTAAATTCTCTGTATACTGATGCAAAACGCACATATGCAACTGCATCCAGATTTTTCAGATGATCCATGACGATCTCTCCTATCCTGGTACTGGAAATTTCTTTCTCCTCTGTATTAAAAATTTCCCCTTCAATAGCATCCATCATCTCTTCGATCTTGTCTATAGATATAGGTCTTTTATAACATGCTCGCAAAATTCCCGACTGAATCTTTGAACGATTATACTGTTCTCTGTTCTGGTCTTTCTTGATCACAGTAAGCGGAATACTCTCCACCTTCTCATATGTAGTAAATCTCCTTCCACATGCGTCACACAAACGGCGGCGACGGATAGAATTCGTATCCTCTACTGGTCTGGAATCAACTACCCTGGTATTATCCTGATTACAAAATGGACATTTCATAGGACGTCCCCCCTTTTTATTCATATGTTTCATTATACTGTATTTCTATTTAAAGTGTCAATAAAAGGACTTGCATAAATTATTGCAAAATACATAAATTGTTATCAAACAACAGCGAATCAAAAACGCAAAATAGTTTGATTTCAAAAGGGGCTGTACCTGAATTATGCGAATATGCGAATTAAAACAAAAAGAAGTGATCAACACCTGTACATGCCGCAGTCTTGGCTATCCTCTGGATGTGGAATTTGACTGTAAAAACAGTCAGATCACTGCCCTTATCCTGCCTGGTCCCGGAAAATTCTGCTGTATTTTCGGAAGAGATAATGAGTATATCATCCCCTGGGAATGTATCTGCCAGATAGGTGAAGATATCATTCTTGTAAAAATTGATGAAGAAAAATACTTATGTAAAAAGTAATATCCCGCTTTGTCAAGGACCTATATTTTTTAAATTTTTCCATCCGGAGTATAAATCCTTCTTTATATGAGAACCATTCTTATTGAACTATAGTTATGGATCCAGAGTTACTAAAGGAGGAATAAGATGGCACTGAACAAAGTAGAAATCTGTGGAGTCAATACGTCGAAACTTCCTGTTCTTACTACAGAAGAAAAAACTGAACTGTTCAGGCGGATCAAAGAAGGGGATGAACAGGCACGGGAATTATACATTAAAGGAAATCTCCGGCTGGTTCTCAGCGTAATACGCAGATTTCAAAGCAGCAACGAAAATGCAGATGACCTTTTTCAGATCGGATGTATCGGTCTGATCAAGGCCATCGATAACTTCGATACTACTCTGCAGGTAAAATTTTCCACCTATGCAGTTCCCATGATCATAGGTGAGATAAGGCGATATCTCAGAGACAACAACAGTATCCGTGTCAGCCGTTCTCTTCGCGATATTGCATACAAAGCAATCTATACCCGCGAAAATTATATAAAGCAAAACCTTAAAGAACCTACAGTTACCGAGATTTCCCAGGAGATCGGTATTGAAAAAGAAATGATCGTATATGCCCTGGATGCAATTCAAAGCCCTGTAAGTCTTTTTGAACCGGTCTATACAGAAGGCGGAGATACCCTTTATGTTATGGACCAGATCAGTGACAGAAAAAACAGAGAAGAACGCTGGATTGAAGATCTGTCTCTGCGCGAGGCTATGCAACGGTTAAACAACCGCGAAAAACATATTATAGAGCTTCGTTTCTATGAGGGAAAAACTCAGATGGAAGTAGCCAGAGAAATTGGTATTTCTCAGGCTCAGGTCAGCCGCCTGGAAAAAAACGCACTGAAATCCATGCGCAATTATCTGCGCCCGTAAGAAAAAGCAGCCTGGCTGTTTATGATCACCAGACTGCTCTACATATTTTATTTCTTCAATATTTTATTTTTTTAATACTTCCCGCCAGTCGTTCATGCTGAATATCTGTTTGACATCTAATGCTCCTGACATTACCGGGAAGAATTTCTTCATGTCCGTAAACACTACTGCATAATCAAACTCAGACATTCCCAACATTCTGCGAAGTTCACGCCTGTAGAAATCCAGAAGCATTTCCGGTACCTCTGTTTTCTTAGATTTCATAAACTTCTTATGGCACACATATTCCTCATCTGTAGCCGCATAAGAACGTTTCCAGTATAAAACCCTGACCTCTTTTGGCAGTTTATCCAGCTTCTCAGAAGACTCTTCTTCTTTGGCACCATTTCCGATCAGTGTTATATCAAAATGCTCATAATCCACTTTATCCAAAAATTCATAGAATGCCTCTGTTTCCTGTGATTCGCTGAAATCGCCTGCATACACAAGCAATTTCACTTTATCTGTCTGACCCAGATATACAGGATTTACCGGCTCTTTTCCATCCAGAAATACTTCTGCAATACGTTTGCATACATTTCCATCATCCTGAAGAGATATCTGTGCTCTGGCTTTCTCATATTTCTCTCTGTAAGAAGACTCTACTTCCGGAATGTTTTTCAGAAGCTCACCCAGTTTCTCAGGTGAAGATACTGTCGGTCCCGGAAGATTATCAAATCCAAAGTACAGACCTCTGTAGTCCTCAAAATTCTCCACATCCGGCACATAAAACAGGATCGGTCTGCCTGTCAGCATGAAATCATAAAAAATGCTGGAATAATCAGAAATCAGCACATCTGTCACTGACAGAACCTCATTTGTATCCATGATCGCAGGAATAAATTTTGCCTGTGCATCACCAAGCTCCAGTTCATTTTCTTTCATATAGTGATATACAATCTGATGAAGCTTGATCAGAATCTGATATTCATTTGTATCTACACTGCTTTCCATTGTCTGAAGCAGTTTATATACAGTCTGCAGGTCTATATCAGGTCTGCTGTACTGCTCACCTCTCCAGGTAGGTGCATAGAGAATAATTTTCTTACCCTCTTCTACCTCTACTCCGTAATCCCGCAGTTTCCAGATCACTTCTTCTCTGTCACAGTTAAAGAGCTTATCATTTCTGGGAAATCCCTCTTCCAGAACTGTCCCTTCATACAGATCCTGCATCTTATAAGAATTCCTGTATGCTGTATTTGTCATATAAGGTCCGGAAGAAACAATGTAATCTGCGCTAAACAGATTTCTTGCTGTGTTTCCCTGAGAAATATTTCCTCCCGGAATATCAAATCCCATATTCTTCAGAGGTGTTCCATGCCAGGTGTCAATAAGCACCTGTCCCTCTCTCTTAAGGAAATAACTCGGGAAGCTTACATTATTCACCAGGTATTTCACTGTTGCAAGCTCTTTGCAGTATTCTTTTGATTTATACTTTACAAATCGCACATTAGGATACTGCTCATATTTCTCGATCTGCTTCCTGTTGTCCTCAAAATCTTCAAGTACCCAGATATGAGTGTAATCCTGATATTCCTCTTTCTCAAGAAGGTACTGGAAAAGTGCGTACGGATTACAGATCATACCGCGTCCGCCAAACGCTTCATAAAGAATAGTCTTGTCCCTTAGCTGGTATTCCTTGACAAACTCAGCATAACTGGTTCTCAGAGGATATTTCTCACGGCATTCCAGAATCTGCTCTTCATTCTTCATATAAAAAGTCTCGATTCCTCTCACACTGTTGAAAAGGCGATTCCACTCTTTAACTGCTTTTTCAATAGCAAAGTCTTCTGATTTCCAGATAGCATTTCTGGACATCTCTCTGCGGAGTTCCTCGTCATGTGCCAGCTTTAACATTGCATCTGTAAATTTCTTTGTATCAAAGGCTTCCGGAAGATATCCTGTTTTTCCATCATCAATGATCAGATCCATGGCACCTGTATGGAACGCAATAACAGGAAGTCCGAATTCAAATGCCTCCATGATAACCATTGGCCATCCTTCCCATCTGGACGGAAGAAGGAAAACAGAAGAATTCAGGTAATATTTCTCCGGCTCATTTGTATATCCCACAAAATTCACTCTGTCCTCAATACCACGGCTCTTTGCATCTGCGACAATCTGATTCCAGAGATCACCTGCTCCGATAATATCCAGCTGCCATTCATCATCCTGTTTGCAGAATTCTTCAAAAGATTCCATCATCAGGTCAAGACCCTTTGCATATACAAATCGTGTAGCCATGAGAAAACGCTTTGACTTCGGATCACATTTTCGCTCACTTACAAAGCTTCGGGGATTGATCTTAACCTCTGTATCAATATCAAGAAATTTCTTATAATCACGCTTATCGTAATCGCTGAGAACAATATATCTGTCCAGCTTCGGCAGATATTCCTGAAGAAGGCATTCCTGTTTCCAGAATACAACATTTGGAACATCCAGATATCCCGCATAACAGTTATGCTGCCATCCGATGGTTTTTGCGTTGAGTTCCGGAGCCAGCATTCCAAGGCGAAGACTTAAGCCTGCAGTTGTGATGATAATATCATAGTCCTGTTCATTTAAATATTTCACCCATTTCTCTCTTGTCTTCTTCGGAAAAATAGCATCTGCCAGAATATCATTGTATTTTTCTTTGTTAAAAATACCATACTTTGCATTCAGTTTCTGAACGAGATAACGCCAGCAAAAAGCAGGTGTGTGATGGCGATTGACAAATTCACTGTTGTCAATGAAATCAACTTTAATATCTTCGCTCATATGGTACATATTGCGGTCTTCTTTAAATCTGTCCTGATATACCATAATTGTTACATCATGTTCTTTTACAAGCTCATTCGCAAGGAGTGTGACAACTCGCTTAGTTCCGCCAAGATCAAATATCTTGGTACACCAAATACATATTTTCATTTTTCTCTCCTGTTATGACTTTTCTGTGCTACAGATATTCCTGTTACTGTTCACAGGTAATATTAAAGTAATCTAATACCCGCTGGCAGTAATTATCACACACATTATGTGTTTTTGCTCTTACACTGGCACGCTGCTCTTTATAATTATCATTTCCATTCTTAACATCCAGGATAAAGTTTTCAAAATCCTGCATATTATACATATGCTCACCTGGCATATATTCCAGTGGGTCATCAAATACCCATCCTCTGGATTCTGTATATGCCTCATAATCATCCAGAGTAAAGCCAAGTGGTCTGTCCAGAAGCAGATAATCAATTGCAACAGATGAATAGTCAGAAACCAGTGCATCAGAACAGTTGATAAATTCATAAAGCTGCAGTCCGTTTTCTGCAAGATCCTTATTTTCCAGATAAACAATGTTTGTAAGAACGTTCTCTCCAAAATCATAAGGAATCTGAAGATAGTGCTTTTTAATAACGATCAGTATATGATTTTCTTTACAGAAATTATTCAGTTCCAGAAGCTTATCTGCATCATCAATGATCGGGATATTAAACTCATTATTTAAGGTTTCCTCATTAAGACGTTCGCTGGAAGCATGTCTGTATGTCGGCATCCACAGGATCAGTTTTTCACTGTCCGTTTCCTTCAGAAGTTTCTTCTTATATTCATCCGCGCGCTCACTGCCTTTGAGCATCATATCATAACGCGGATATCCAAAGGAAAGAAGCTTTTTGGAAGTACATCCAAAGAATTCCATTTTTGTCTTAATAAAAATATCACCAGGAACCAGACAGTAATCAAAGAATACCTTACGTCCGTTTTTGTTTGCCTTATATCCACATCCATGCCACAGATCAATAAATATCTGATTTCTTCTTGACATACCGATCCAGTTAAATGCCTGTGTGTAAAAGATATATTTTGATGTCAGTGCGTATCTGTAGGCTTGTGCTCTCCGGATTGTAGAACCTTTTTTAAAGTTCTGTACAAACTTTACATTTTCATACTGGTATTCCTTATATTTTGCCGGTTCATGAACAAGCCATACGATCTCATATTTTTTATTATATCCCTGCTCAATCAGATAATCGAACAATGCACGTCCGTTATCTGTGAAATCATCATTTGTCTCAAAAAGCATCCTGTTCTCTACAAGTGCAGGAGGGAATTTTTTAAGACGCCTGATCGTGCGACCGTCATAAATTCCATATGTGATCGTTGCCCATAATTCAGAAAGCATTGCCTTTCTTCCTTTTTGAGCTTTGACTTTTTTGATTTTCTTTGCTGCATTTTTAATCTTCTTTATTTTCTTCTTAACTTTTTTCTGGATTTTCATATGCACACTCCTTAAAAATCTTTTAACTTCTCACGAAGTATGGTTGATGAAGTATCTTTCGTATACGGAAGAAATACAAGCTTTGCCCCAAGTGCTTCCATTTCTCTGCCGGTCTTCTCCCAGCGCTCATTGCCCTTCCAGTCATCTCCGATATAAATCTCATTAAAACGTACTTTGTCCCACACAACCTTCTTATCCAGTGTTGTAGTAACAATAACCTCATCTACATATTTAATTGCACGCACGATCTCAGCCCGTTCCTCTAACGGAACAATCGGTCTTTTATGTTTATATGATTCTACCAGATCATCAGCATTCACGCCAACGATCAGATAGTCACAATGACGTTTTGCATTTTTGATAAGATTCAGATGGCCAATATGAAACATATCAAAGGTTCCCTGTGTATATCCTATTACTTTCTCCATAATATTCTCCATTTCCGCTTTCTTCTTAGTATCTCATAATTCCAGATAATCTGCCAGTACTCTCGAGTAATTCTCTCTGACTGGCATCTGATGCATAACTGGAAGCAGTCTTCTTCGTTCCTGCATATATATATCTTTTCCTTCTGACACATGGACTGCAAATTCTTCCAGACCGTTCAGATCATAAACCTTCTCACCTGGCATATATTCCTCAGGTCTCTCAAATACAAATCCCCTGGTTTCTTTATACTGCTGCATATCTGTCAGCACATAAGCCAGCGGACGGTCCAGCAGCATATAATCAACTGCAACAGATGAATAATCCGAGATCAGTCCATCACTGGCACTGATCAACTCATACAGTTGGATTTCTTTCTCATCCAGCAGCTTCTGATCCACATATCGAATATTCCGATAATCACTCTCTTTAAGTTCCCAGTCTTTCTGCACAGGATGCTTTTTAACAATGAGCAGGATACTCAGCCTGCCAAGAGTTCTGTCCAGCTGTTTTAATTCTTCTTTATTCTTAAGTCCGGGCAGAGCAAAAGGCAGCCTGATCTTACTCTCTGCACTGTCAAGGACCTCACTGTTTCTGAATGTGGGCATCCAGATGATCATCTTATCTGTTTTCATTCCAAGCAGTTTCTGAATAATCTCCTCACTGCTCATAGATGGATGCAGCATCCAGTCATATCTTGGATATCCAAGAGGAAGCACCTTTTTCTCCGGGCACTTCCAGTAACGGGATTTTGTTTCCACAAATGCTCTTCCCGGTACAAGTGCATAATCAAAGTGCATCATGCTTGGCCCTGTATTCCTATGTCTTTCTCTCGGAACATCCTTATATCCGCATCCATGCCACAGATTCACTGTCACCTGTCCGGGACAATGATGCAGGTTAAGATAAGCTGTATTATTCGTATAAAAGAAAAATCCGGAAACAGCCCCATAATAATATGCCAGTGGACTCGTCCATCCGTTTTTACTCTCTGCTGTTACAAATCTGACATTTTTTAATTTGTAATTCCGAAATTTTCTTTTATCCGAAACCATCCAGATAATCTTATAGTCCCTGTACTTTTCTTCACAGATCAGATATTCAAAAAAAGCTCTGGCATTATCAGTCATATCCTGCATGGTCCTGTTCTTAAACACAAGGTAATTCCTGTGAAGCTTTCCATGTTTTGCTGCCCAGGGACCAATAATCTTAAGTCCTGCTTTTGATATAAGCCGGCAGAAATAATATCTCATCGTTTTCCGGAAGCCTTTTTTTCTTATCTGTTCCTGAATGGAATCTAATTTCATTCTTTCCTCCTGAAACTATAATTCAAAAGATGATTTCTCCGGCAAAATACTTTCAAAAGACTGAATGATCCGCCTTTTCTGTTCCTCAAAATCACCCACATCTGCAGTATCATTGATACAGATCATCTTACACTGCTGTCCTCTGATAACAGAATGAATCTGCTCATCATGCATACCGATCGTATAAAATCTTCCAACTCCCGGAGATTGCGGGATAAATTTACCTTCCATGTATTGCCAGTACTTGAACACATACTGATTCACATCGAATGAGGTCCTGAAACGATTTCTGCATATTTCGTCCAGTATCTCACCCTCTTCCTTCCACAGCTGCTCATATGTACTCTTCAAAAATGCACTGGGCAGATGTGTATATTTAAAACTTGAGAAATCTCTGTAAGGAAGCATCAGAAAATTTCTCAGCGCCATCTTTCCATATGAAGGACTGAACCATTTTCTCCAGTGTTTTCTCAACACATCGTGTTTGGAATAATGCATATTTACCAGAGCAGCATCATTCATAAGCATTGCAGCAAAAGGATTTCTGATATCATCCTGTACAAGAGCTGTCTCTATACAACAGTCTCTCGGCAATCCGTTTTTAAAGAAATCTTCTTCCGACACACCTTTCAGCAAGAACATATCATCATTAAAATAGACAAATCTGTCTGAAAGCTCCGGTATCCTGTGGAAATTCAATTCAATGGAATTGATATTAAAAGTTGGAAGATATTCTGCTTTCATATAATCCGAATGTTTTACAAGCTTCAGCTTTGGATGTGTCAGATCCAGCCATTCAGGCACATGCCCACAGGTTACAAAATATATCCTGTTTACCCACGGTGCAAATTTCTCCACACCCCGAAACCAGTATTGAAGATTGTCCCAGTCACGATATCTGGCAGCTGAATCATCTGCACCTCTGGCAGGATTATATTTACGGCGTTCTGCCTGCCACTCACTGTCTGCCCCGTCTACCCAGGTCAGCACAAAATCTATTTTGTTCATTCTGCAGCTCCTGTTATTATACTTTTGAATCTTTATCATTTCCCAATATAAAGATTTTTAAGTTTCTGCGCTTCTGTATTAATATCAAAATGAGCCTCCCTTATTCCTTTACGGATCTCATCCTGCGATTTTCTTCTCAGATGGCTCATATTCATAATCGCTTCAGACCAGGTTCTGTCATTCTCTTTAAGCGGAAGGCTCTTCACATTTTCAGAAAAGATCACTGCTTCCTGAGATACAGAATCTGATATTACACAAGGCAGTCCGTTTGTCTGCGCTTCAATCAGCGCAAAAGGAACTCCCTCAAAAAGAGACGGAAACAGAAATACATCCATTGCAGACAAATACCGTGAAACATTTTCCTGCTTTCCTGCAAAAAACACCTGAGCTTCCAGCCCTGCTTTTTGAACCTTTTCTCTAATCTGTCCATACAGTCCTTCTTTCGGTCCGATCAGGCACAGAATAATATCTTTATTTTTTTCAGAAAGACACTTGATGATATCAATCATGCGGTCATGGTTCTTAGGAATATCAAATCTTCCCACATGACCGATCACTGTCTTATCATCCCATCCCATCTCTCTGCGCAATACGGTTCTCTCCTGGGATGAAAAATAAAACTGGTCTGCCTGTATGGCATTATTGATCAATACAACTCTGCCGCTCTGGTATACCTTATCTCCAAAAAGCCACCTTCCTGCCATTTCTCCACATGCTACCCAGTCCGTGGCATATCTGGTGATCTTAGGTCTGTTCCACCAGTCCATAGTTTTACGGATAAAGCCCGGGCAGGAAGAACTGTGGCTGTGGGCAACCAGTCTGGGAACTTTCATTTTATATGCTACATGAAGCGGAACAATATTAGCTGCAGAAAGCATATTTACATGGACTGCATCATATTTTGTTTCTTTTAGTATTCTCTTTAATTCTTTTACATATCCATGATAATTCTTCTTTACATTCGGGATATAATAAACCTTTCCGCCCAGTTTTTTTATTTCGTCTTCATATGCAATTGTATCATACATACACACAAAATCAAACTGTACGTCCATGTTGACCAGAACTCTGTAATAATTCATTACAAACGCTTCCAGACCTCCGGCCACATTTCCCATTCCAATCTGAAGTATCTTCATTCTGTACTCCTTCACTGTTCCTGTACATTCTGCACAGTATTACAGAACTCTGTTCTCTTTAATCTGTTCTGTACATATCCTGTCAGCCTGTTATATCCTGTGATCTTCTTAAAAAAATCCAGACAATAACTGATTCCAAGAGAAATTACCAGAACTACTATAGGGATCAGCCAGAATTTGCGAAATGCAAACACTGTTCCCGAAGGCCAGTCTCTTACAAATGTATGCACCAGCCAGATATTCATGGAATGTCTGCCCAGATATTGCAGGAACACAGATAAGGGAGTTATCCTGAACAGATATTCCACACAGAAAATGATCAACAGAAATGGAACAATTACATATTGAAATTCCCAGAAAATTTTTATATCGATTTTATGATAGAAAAAAAATCCCAGAAACATCAGACCTGCCGAACATATAAATTTCAGCTTTTTCCATTTAAGTTCATGAAACTTCTGAAAAAAGTTATACTTGCAACATAACATCCCCACTGCAAAGATCATGAGAAATGCATAGGGTTTTGAACCTCCCGGAAAACCCATTCCTATGATACGCGGAAACATAAAAATAACCGCAATGCAGAAAAGACCTCCAAGTTTACTGATCATGCTATCCAACAACGGAAGCAGTATAATATACACCAGTGCAGCACTCATATACCACCAGGCTCCGTTCAGGCTTTTGGTACCCATAAGGTTGGACAGACCCAGAATATCTGCAATTATCGCAAAGCCCTTTTCATAAGGGCCTGTTCCCCAATTACTAAACTCCCGACGCCCTGACAGCCAGTAAAAGAGATAGGCTACAATCGCAGTAAACCAGAATCCGGACATTGTAGACAGAATATGACCTGTGATCCACTGCGTAGTTTTCTGTGATTTTTTTCCCTTTACTCTGCCTGAATATCCATACATCAATCCATATCCGGACACAAATGCAAATATCGCCACACAAATTTTAAAGCATTCTGCAATGGCGACAATCTGTTCTGTACTGAATCCGCATAGATCAACATGATATTTCTCAATTCTCTCTGCTAGACGATAACAATGATGAAAAATAAGCAGCAGCACTGCAAGACCTTTTAATGCTGCTGAATCTTCTTTACTTAATCCGTTTGACATAGGCTCCCCCGGACACTTAATAATTTTTAATTTGATATTTTTAATTTGTCATTTTCTCATACTGTTCAGAAATAGTATCAATATCTCCGTATGCGATCAGCTTTCCTTTTTCAAGTATCATTGCCTTATTACAGATTCTCTGTACCTGAGCCAGTGAATGAGATACGAATAATACGGTTACTCCTGAATCAAACATGCTGAGTACTTTCTTTTCACTCTTTTTACGGAATTTTGCGTCACCAACAGACAATACCTCATCCAGAATCAGGATCTTTGGCGAAACTACAGTTGCAATAGAAAATCCCAGTCTGGATTTCATGCCTGAAGAATAATTCTTAAGGGGCACATCAATAAATTCCTTCAGTTCTGAGAACTTTACGATCTCATCATATTTCTCATCAATAAATTCCTTTGTATATCCAAGCATTGCTCCATAAAGATAAATATTCTCTCTTCCTGTATACTGCGGGTCAAAACCTGCCCCAAGTTCCAGTAACGGTACCATCTTTCCATGTTTCGTGACTGTTCCTTCTGTTGGTTTAAAAACACCTGCTATAACTTTCAGAAGAGTACTCTTTCCCGCACCGTTCAGTCCAAGTATACCTACTCTGTCTCCCTTTTCTACAGTAAAGCTTACATTCTGCAAAGCCCAGAATTCATTATATTTAATCTCTTTTTTAATCGATTTAATAATATAATCCTTCAGGCTGTCTACTTTCTCTTTACTGAGATTAAACTTCATGCTCACATTATCAACAATAATCGCTGGTTTACTCATCTCTTCTCCTTATTGTTTACAAAATAGCTTCATACACTCATTTATAATTAAATATAAAGAATAAAATCGTCCTGTTTTTTCTTAAAGCAAAATAACCCGACCGCAAGCATCAGAACGGAAAATCCCAACGCATACTCAAAATAATGGATATTCATCATTTCACCAAATACAGAACATCTGAAAATATCAATCACGCAATATAAAGGATTATATTTCAATATCCATGCCCATCCACTCTTTAAAAGCTTTGCAGGATAATAGAAGATCGCACAGGTATACATAACCAGCATAAGCGCTACAGACCAGAGATATTCCATATCCCTGAAAAATACACCTATCGTTGCCAGAACCATTCCTATTCCATAAGACATGATCAGGATCAGGATCAATGCCACAGGTGCCTGAAGTAAATAAACGGTAGGTTTTACTCCCAGTATTACACTTACAATTGCCAGTACGATCAATGAGATCAGAAAAATCACATAATTAAAAAGCACACTGGACAACGGATACAGATACTTGGGCACATATACTTTCTTTATCATCGCTGAGTTCTGTCGGATCGACTTCAAAGCTGCCTTGGTAGACTGCGAAAAGAAGCTGTATAGAAGTCGTCCGGTCAGGATGTACACAGGAAAAGTCCGGTCTGTATTTCCATACAAAGTACCAAATACAATGGTAAGCACGATCATTGTAAGCAGCGGTTCCAGCATAGACCATACAATTCCCAGGTAAGAGCGTCTGTATTTCAGCTTAATTCCTTTTTTTACCAGCTCCGACAGAAGAAACCGGTACTGCATAAAATTGTCAACGTATTTTTTCATGTCCTCTCCATCGTTTCTATTCTTATTTCTTTTATTTTTTCAGCTTATCGATACAAAACAAGCCACCTTGTACTGTAGCATATTCTTTCCTGTCTTGCAACTGATATCCTGATATTTTACACTATTTCATCCTGCAAATATTACTGTTCACTCCGTGCCCAGTAACACGCTACGCGATGCACAGACTTTATGCTAATCGCATAAAGTCGCGCGGTATGTCTCGGGTTTTCTGTGACCTTCGCTCACAAAAAACACCTCGTGGGATACTACCAGTGAACAGCAACCTGCAAATCTCACTCATAAATCACAAAAAATTGTGCTAATTATACAAACCTGTATTCCAAGGACAATATGTTTTCCGTTACATAAGAAAATTCTGATCTCTCATACCTGTTTATAAATATAAAAGATCAGAATTTT
>CAKSAW010000015.1 GCA_934437695.1 uncultured Blautia sp.
CTTGGAGTGATGGTGATTTCGTCTCCGTAAGAAAATTCATAATCAAGGGTTCTGCCAAAATAGAAATCTTTTGTTTTATAAGTTGCTGCTGTACACATAGTTATACCTCCTGCTGTAAAAATATTTGCCTGTAAAACAGTTGCCAGTAGTTTATTATTTGTCGGAATGTTGTAGTTAAATACTGGACAGTTGCAGGTTTTTGTTTTGGAGAATATTACCACAATCTTTTGTTTTTATGCAATATGCAGATTTTGTTTTTTGTATAGGTGCAGTTTATAAATATTTTAGAAATTCGACAAAAAATAGGACTGGACAAATTGATGGTCCGGTCCTATAATAATATTCACCAGAGTTCTTCTGGTGATTCAATTCCGTCAGTTCGGCGGTTAATTCCACTTTTATTTTAAAAAAAACAAAAGAAGAAAGTAATTGTTTTGCAGATATGATTTGTGAATATCGGAAACTGTTACAAAGTAAAAAATTATAAGACGGGAGGTGATAATTTATGTGTTTTTTCACCTTTTTCCTGTAGCAATTGCCGGAACTGCCATGATTATGGATATCCGGACTACAAAGGTTGATAATGGATGGATCTTGTTTTCCATGCTTGTAGGGCTGTTTATCTGTATCTGGCAAAAGGGTATTGCAGGGATCTGCTTTTTTGTAATGGGAAGCGTAATGCCGTTAGTTCTCATTATTCTGTTTGCCTTTGGAATGATAGGCGCCGGAGATATTAAATTATTCTGTGCTCTTGGAGGTGTAATAGGTTCCAGGGCTGTCATGGAATGTATCTTTGTTTCTTTTCTGACAGGTGCAGGTATTTCTGCTGTACTTCTGATCATCAATCACAATTTCTGTGAACGTATCCTTTATTTTATTGAATATGTGAAATGTACGGTCAGTACGGGAAAAATCAATTCTTATCGGAAAAAAAGCATTTTGGCTGCTGAGAATTTTCATTTTACGATTCCTGTTTTTATAAGTGTGCTGTTATATGCGGGAGGTATCTATTGAAGAGAAATATTTTCGCAGTATGTGATCTGGAAGTGGATTATGCACTGAACTTTATGGATTATATGAATCAGAAAAAGAATATTCCGTTTGAGATACAGGCTTTTACATCAGTAGAGAATCTGATCACTTACGGAAAACATACACATATAGAGTTGCTGTTGATCTCAGGGCGGGCCATGTGCAGAGAAGTCCGGGATCTGGATATCGGGAAGATTATTATTCTTTCGGAAGGCGTACATCCTCCGGAACTTGACCAGTATCCAAGTGTGTATAAATATCAGTCTTCGTCTGATGTGCTCCGGGAAGTGATGGCATGTTATGGTGCTGAAAAAAAGACAGTGACAGATCAACTTGCAGTATTAAAAAAGACAACAGAGATCATTGGTGTGTTTTCACCTTTGGGCCGTTGTCTGAAAACCTCTTTTGCATTGACGCTTGGTCAGATTCTTGCCAGAGAAAGGGCGGTTCTTTATCTGAATATGGAAGAATATTCCGGGTTTGAGGAATTGATGGGGAAAGGCTTTGCCCATAATTTAAGTGATCTTCTTTATTATGTGAGGCAGGATAATCAGAATCTTCTCTATAAGATGAACAGTATGATACAGACGATCAATAATCTGGATTATATTCCGCCGGTGCAGATGCCGGCAGACATCCGCACAACAGCCTGGCAGGACTGGGAAAGGCTTTTGCAGATGATCATGCTCGACAGTTCTTATGAGGTGATCGTACTGGATATTGGATGTGGGATTGATGAAAATTTCCAGCTGCTGGATATGTGTAAAAAGATTTATATGCCTGTATTGTCTGATGCTGTTTCTCAATGTAAGATCGCACAGTTTGAGAATCTGGTCCGTATCTGGGATTATCCTCAAATACTGGAAAAAACGGAAAAGATAAGCCCGCCTTTTCATATGGCAACCTGTCCGTCACCTGAGTATATCGAACAGCTGATGTGGAGTGAACTTGGGGATTATGTACGGAATATCCTGAGAAAAGAATACCAGAAAAAAGAAAACTGAAAGAAGTCCCGGATAAGCGAAAACCGGAAAGGGAAAAAGGATGAATAAAGACATATTTAGAAAATTACGTCAGATGCTGATGGAAGAACTGGATCTGTCCAGAGAATTATCCGATAAAGAAATCCTTGATGTGATTGATGAACTGATCCTGAATCAGATAAAAGATGTCCGTTTGGCTCTGAAAGAAAAAGTACAGCTTCGACAGGAATTATTTTATTCAGTCCGTAAGCTGGATGTGCTGCAGGAGCTGGTGGATGACGAGACTGTGACTGAGATCATGGTAAACGGACCGGATACGATTTTTGTAGAACGGGCCGGCAGACTTATGAGATGGCATAAGAGTTTTACTTCCGCTGAAAAACTGGAGGATGTGATCCAGCAGATCGTTGGAAAATGTAATCGTGTGATCAATGAATCCATGCCGATTGTGGATGCAAGACTGGAAAATGGTTCCAGAGTAAACGCAGTAATTTATCCGGTAGCATTAAATGGTCCGATCCTTACCATAAGGCGTTTCCCTGAACACCCCATTACAATGGAAAAGCTGATCGCACTGGGGAGTATCACACAGGAATGTGCAGAATTTCTGGAGAAACTTGTAAAATCCCGGTATTCAATGGTTATAGGAGGTGGGACCGGAAGCGGAAAGACAACATTTCTTGCGGCGATGTCGGAATATATTCCTAAAGATGAAAGACTGATCACAATAGAAGATAATGCAGAACTTCGCATCAGAGGGATTGACAATCTGGTCCGGCTGGAAGCAAAGATGGCAAATATGGAGGGCGCAGTTTCCGTTACGATCAGGGATCTGATAAAATCTGCACTACGAATGCGCCCTGACCGGATCATAGTGGGAGAAGTCCGTGGCGGAGAGGCAATGGATATGCTTCAGGCATTGAATACAGGGCACGAAGGGTCGCTGTCTACTGCTCATGCCAATTCTGCCAGGGATATGCTCTCACGTCTGGAAACAATGGTTCTTATGGGAGTAGATTTGCCGTTAGAAGCTATCAGAAGACAGATCGCATCGGGGGTGGATATTCTGGTGCATCTGGGAAGGATGAGGGATAAGTCAAGAAAGCTATTGGAGGTAACAGAAGTGTGCGGTTTTGAGGACGGAGAAATCCGCATCAGGCCGTTGTATCAGTGGCAGGAGGGAAAAGGTCTTGTAAAGACAGCATCTCTCCTTCATGTGGAAAAACTGGAAAGAGCGGGGATTGAATTATGAAAGGGAAAGAAAAAGAGCAGCTTTATCAGAAACGGGATTATGATCATTATCGTTTTTCTCTGAAAGAATTTTTGAAATATATGGGACAGGCATTGGCATTATGTATAACTGCAGATTATCTTTTTTACAGAAATAAATGGGTACTGCTTTTTATGCTGCCGATTCCTGTGTTTTATCTGAAATGGCAAAAAAACCGTATGATCAGAGAAAGACGAAAGAGCCTGAATTATCAGTTTAAAGACGCACTTACTTCTATGAGTGTTGCAGTTCAGGCCGGATACTCGGTGGAAAGTGCAGTGAAAACCTGTGTCAGAGATCTGGAGCGGCTTTATGGAAAGGGGACAGACATAGTAGAGGAATTTCGCTATATTGAAAGTCAGCAGCATATCAGTGTGCCGCTGGAAGAACTTTTCCTGGATCTGGGAGAGAGAAGTCAGGTAGAGGATATTGAGAATTTTGCATCTGTATTTTATACAGCCAAACGTACAGGTGGTGATATGAATCGTGTTATCCAGAAGGTAACACGTATGCTTGGGGATAAGATTGACGTCAAAAAAGAAATAGAATCCACACTGGCAGCAAAAAAATCAGAACAGATGATCATGAGTCTTATGCCTGTGGGGATCATCCTATATTTGCAGATGACTTCACCGGGCTTCTTAGGTGTTCTTTATGGAAATCCCTTTGGAATTGCAGCAATGAGTATTTGTCTTGCGATTTATGCGACAGCATACTGGCTGGGCAGAAAGATTGTAGATATTGAGGTGTGACAGTACAAATGTGGGTACATATTGTCATTTTTGTCATGATCCTGTGTGCATTGACCGGATGGAAGAAAGGATGGATTCCTTCTTCAGGAATAGGAGGAAAGGATGGTATCAGACTCTTTGCAATAGTGGCAATATCCGGAAATCTGCTGGGTATGGTTCTTACTGCGGGAAACGGTGGACAGGTGTATCCTCAGGGATACCGTCTGGAAAAGGAGGATACAGGATCATATGAGAAGGAATTTATGGTATCCGTGGATGGAGAAGAACCTGTCTCCATGTATGTTCAGGTACCGGAAAAGGAACTGGAAGAGCAGGAAGAACCGAAACAGGATAAGAAACTGACAAAAAAAGAACAGGCACAAAAAAGTATTGCAGAGGCAGTGTCCCGATATAATGAGCAGAGAAATGATCCGGATTATTATTATCTTCCGGATAAGCTGAATGGAAAAAAGGCGCAGTGGGAGACTCCTGCGGATACTTCCGGAATGCTTCTGACAGGTCTGTTTCTTGTGGCAGCAATGGTAATTCTTGTGATGAAGGGCAGAGAAGAACAGGTTCAGCTTCAGAAACGCTATGAAGAACTTCTTATGGATTATCCGGGGCTGATCATGAAATTTACCCTTCTGGTACAGGCAGGGATGACTGTAAGAAAGGCATTTCAGAAAATATCTCTGGATTACAGCAGAAAGAGAAGGCGAAAGCTAAGACCTGCATATGAGGAAATCCGGGTCGTTTGTTATGAAATGGAGAGCGGGATTTCTGAAAGTGAAGCGTACAGAAGGTTTGGAGAGAGATGTGGTCAGGTAAAATATAAAACCTTTGCCACACTTCTTATTCAGAATCTCCAGAAGGGCAGCAGACAAATGGCAGATATGCTTGAAAGGGAATCAATGGAAGCATGGGAAGAGCGCAAGAGAAAGGCACGTGTTCTTGGAGAGGCTGCTGCAACTAAACTGCTTATTCCTATGATCATGATGCTTCTTGTTGTAATGGCAATTGTTATGATTCCTGCTTTTATGTCCTTTTATGGAGAGACCTGATAAGGAGCTATATTGTAGTGAGTAAAAATGTACATACAAGGTATACGGAGGAAAAAGATGGGACAATTGATAAAGAAAATAAAAAAGCAAAGCGGATTGATACGAAGATTTGCAGAGGAAGAAGACGCTGTAGGTGTTGTGGAAATCATTCTGATTCTGGTAGTCCTGATCGGACTTGTCATCATTTTCAAAGAGCAGCTGACCGAACTGGTACAGAGCATTCTTTCAAAGATCGCTAAACAGAGTAACTCCATTTAAGATAAAAAGAGAAGGAGGTGTACTTCCTGTATGAAATGTTACGGAAAGGAAAGAGGAAGCATTACAGTATTCCTTGCATTGATACTCAGCCTGCTTTTGTCTCTCGTGTGTACAAGTATAGAATCTGTTCGTATGGCATCTGCCAGAACACAGATACTTAACAGCATGGATATCGGGCTTTATTCCCTGTTTGGACAGTATGATAAGAAACTTCTGGATGAATATGATCTGTTTGTTCTTGATGGTTCCCTGGGAGGAGGTCAGCTGAATCTCGCAAAGATCTGCGATAATCTGGAATCCTATATGAAACCGGTATTAAAGCAGAACAGTCAGAAGCTTGAGCTGCATCAAAGCGGACTTACCGGTTATCGGCTTCTGACAGATGACAGAGGAGAGATTTTTTATCAGCAGGTTGTGCAGTACATGCAGGAAACTCTTGGAAGCCAGGGAGTACAGCTCCTTCTTAACAGAATGTCTGAGCGTGAAAGAAAAACAGACGAAGCAGATCTGAAAGCCAGTCAGGCAGAGGCCGGGGGTTCGATCAGCAGGTATGATGAAGAAATGAACCAGGCCTCCCGGAAAAGCCAGGAGGAACAGGAAAACAGAGCAACAGGAGAACCGTTTGGAAGTGGAACTGTTCAGCCGGAATCTGTACAGAAGCCTGTAGATAATCCCATTACTATAATAAAAAGAGTTATGAAAATGGGGGTGTTGGAATTGGTTTTGCCGTCTGATAGTGTGATTTCTTCGCATACAGTCAGTAAAAATACACTGGTATCAGGGAGACAGCTTCAGCAGGGAATGAAAATGCCGGACGGAGTAATGGCAGACAGCAGCTATACTTCGGGGATTTTGTTCCAACAGTATCTGATGAACCACCTGGGAAATTATATAAATCCGTCAAAAGAGGGAATGGCATATCAGATGGAATATATTTTTGGAGGAAAAGACAAAGATGTAGATAATCTTAAATCTGTGGCATCGAAGCTTTTGTTTATCAGAGAAGGAGTAAATTTTGCCTGTCTGATGGCAGACAATGTAAGAAGAACAGAAGCGCAGGCACTTGCTGCAGCTATTGCATCAGGATTTCTGATCCCACCTGCGGCTGTAGTGATAGAAACGGCATTGCTCTTGTGCTGGGCGTTTGCAGAGAGTGTACTGGATGTGAGGGAACTTTTTGCCGGAGGTAAGATCCCGCTTGTGAAAACTTCAGCAGACTGGCAGATTTCACTGTCCAATCTTTCAAATCTGATGGAAGGTCTGGACTCTATGCGTCGGAATGATGAACATGGGATGTCATATGAGGATTATATTCAGGTACTGATATTATCTGTTTCAAAGGAAAGAAAGGTACTGAGAGCTATGGATATGATAGAGGATACCATACGAAAGAAAGGTAGAACACATTTTTATATGGATTCCTGTATTGTAGCGCTGGAGGCGTTTGCAGATGTGAAAGCAAATAAGAGAAAAGAATTTCAGGTAATCCGTCAGTATTGTTATGAATGATTTTTGAAAAGAGGTGTAAAAAGATGCTTTTACAGAAAGAAAAACATAGTATTAAAGAAATCAGAAAAAAAGATAAAAAAAATTATGAAAGGAGAAAAGGCTCTCTAAAAAAACGGCAGATTGGGGAAGTTCCTTCTGTAAAGGTATCTTTCTGCACCTCTTTTCTGGAAAATATGAGGAAAGGCAGTCTGGCAGTGGAAACCGCACTTGTTCTGCCATTGTTTTTTCTTGGAATGATCACTTTGATTTCGTTTATGGATATATATAAATTACAGACAGAACATCTGACTGCTTTGTGTACAAGAGCAAAGCAGACAGGAATGTATGCTTATCTTCCGGGCGGAGAGAGCGTGGAGAATATTACTCTGCCGGATATCTATACATACGAACCTTTTGGCGGATTGCTTCCTCTTCCGGGTGTTGTGATTTATAATCACGTAAAGGTCCATGCATGGACCGGAACAGAATATCCCGATAACGGAGGCGATCAGGGCGAAATGGAACAGATGGTATATGTAACTGCTTCTGGAAGTGTGTATCATAAAAATCCGGGATGTAGTTATCTGAATGTTTCTCTGAAACAAATACCCGGGAGTGCTGCAAAGTCTGTATCCAATCAATATGGGGAGCATTATTCAGCCTGCGAGATCTGCAGCAGAAATCAGAATCCTGCAGGTATAGTATATATTACAGAGCAGGGAAACAGATATCACAATCTGGAATCCTGCAGTGGATTGAAACGTTCAGTAAGGCTGGTAAAGGCTTCTTCAGTTTCAGAAATGAGTGCCTGCAGCAGGTGTGGATGAAAAGCTGTATTGGGAGATGTGTATGATGATGGATTGTGTGAAAGAAATATGTGCGATTGGATTTCTGGGAATAAATTCATGGATAGATATTCGAAAGAGACAGGTCTCTCTGCCGTTGATCGTGATGTTTGCAGTCTGGGGAATCATATGGACAATATATAGTAAAACAGATTTTTTTGATTTTCTGATCTGTGTGGGTACAGGAATCATTTTTGTAGGAACCAGTATTCTTACAGAAGGGGCAGTTGGAATGGGCGATGGATTACTTATTATGGCATTGGGTACGGCAATGCGCAAGGAGGAGTTTTTTTCAATGCTTTTTATTGGGATGATATGCAGTGCAGTATGGTCTGGAATCATGCTGGTAATATTTCGTAAAAAGAGGCATACAGAAATACCATTTGTGCCATTTTTGATGGCCGGATACCTGGGAGGGATTCTGATATGAAAGATGATTTTTACATGAAAAATGGTGTTTGTATAAAAAATAAATCCTGCATAATTTGTAAAGGGAGTTTTACAATAGAGACTGCCTGCATAATGCCTTTGATATTACTGGTATTGATGGGGCTTATTTATCTGAGCTTTTTTGTACATAACAGAGCATGGCTTACAGCAGCAGCGTATGAATCAGCTATAAGTGGGAGTATGGAAGGTATCAGGAAAAACGGACAGATATACGAGAATGCAAGGATGCGCAGTGAAGAACTGGGAAGTATGGGATTCTTCGGAGCGGAGAATCTAAGTACACAGACGAATATGGGAAAAGAAGTACAGGTTACATATGATCTGGATACAATTGCATCCTATGGTGGCATGAACTGGCATTTAAGAACAGAAGGGAAGTCTTCAATCATAAATCCGGTGAAACATATTCGCAGACTGAGGGCTGCGCAGGCTGTTCTGAAGGGAGTGGGGGAGTAATATGCGGACAGAATATAAAAGAGATATGAATCATAATTATCTTGTTATCCATGGTGAAAATGAGATTAATACAGATTCCTATCAGGTAAGGATGCTCGCAGGAAATGTGATCCCTTCTCTTTTGAAGTGCAGGATACAGGGTATGGACGGCAGATTTCTGTTTTATTTTGATATTACATCTAAACAGGCAGTAAGTGCGTTGTATGATGAAAAGAAGATGGAGATTGAAGATCTCCGGCTGATCTTCAGTGGTTTTGTTAAGGCTATGGAGGATGCTGCAGAATATCTGATAAATCCCGGACAGCTTATTATGTTGCCGGAATATATTTATACAGACATTGAAAAAAGACAGCTTTATTTCTGCATGCTGCCGGGATATGACAAGGATATTAAGGAGCAGTTTCAGCTTCTGACAGAGTATATTCTTCCAAAGATCGATCATCAGGATCAGGAAGCTGTGATCCTTGGGTATGGAGTGTATAAAAGAGCAATGGAAGACAGTTTTCATCTGGAGCATGTGAAAGAGGAACTATATAAAATCCAGGGGACAAAGAAAGACGGAGAGAAAAAAGAAAGAACAGAAAAAACAGATGTAAAGACAGCAGATCAGGAATCCCGGTTTTGCGCAGCAGATATTTTTCCGGAAAAGGATGAACCGGAAAATGGATTTATAAGAGAAGGGGAAGCGCTAAATGAATCAGGGTGCCTGAAAAAAACAGGAATCATTATATTGGCGGCTGTTTTAATATTTGGGCTGGCAGCTGCTATATTGATGGGGTATCTGCCTCATATGGAAACCGGAACTATACTTGGGGCTGTTCTTATAGTGACTGCGGGTGTTATGCTGGGCGCACGTATTATGAAGTCTCAAAAAGTTCATGGTATTTCCGGACAAAAACCGGTATCAGGAGAAACAGATGGATGGACAGAACGGAATCTGTCTGTGTATCAGGAACAGATAAATGACAGGAAGGAAATGCCAGACTGCGGGCAGGAAAAAAGCATGCCATTACAGTCGTCACAGATCCGTGAAGACTATGGGGAAACTGTAGTATTGTCCGTGGGAGCAGTAACCGGACCTGCAAGCCTGGTAAGTAAAGAACCTGGGGAACTGGCTACGATTTATCTGAATGATGATCTGACTGTGATCGGAAAGCTGGAAACTGCCTGTGACGCAGTGATCAATCTGCCTACAGTAAGCCGCATTCATGCCAAAATAAGAAAAAAAGAGGAGAACTATTTTCTTACAGATATGAATTCAAGAAACGGGACAGCAGTAAATGGAAGACTGCTTCTTCCAGACGAGGAATATCAGCTGGAAGCCGAGGATGAGGTTGACTTTGCACAGGCAAGATATATATTTCTGGAATAAAGGTTTTTACAAAACACAGGATGTCTGATACAATGAGTCATAGTAATCCAGAGGTGTGGATTACGGAAGATGATTATGTATGAAAGTACAACAAAACAAAAAAGAGACAGAAAAGAGGCAAAGCTTGGAAGAACTGAAAAAAGCACCGGTTACAGTATTTTTTATTCTGGTTAATGTTCTTGTTTTTATTGTAGTGGAACTGACAGGGGGATCGGAGAATACCATGCATATGCTCCGGTGTGGAGCGGCATATACTCCGGCTGTTGTGCAGGGAGAATACTACAGGATTTTTACAAGCATGTTCCTGCACTTTGGACCACAGCATCTGGGCAACAATATGCTGGTGCTCTTTGTGCTTGGAGGCAGACTGGAGCGTACAGTTGGAAAACTGAAATATCTGCTGATCTATCTTCTTGGAGGAATGGGAGGAAATCTGCTGTGTCTGTATCTGGAATTAAACAGCAGGGATTTTGCAGTATCTGCAGGTGCTTCCGGTGCTGTATTTGCAGTGATGGGTGCTATGATCTATGCTGTGATCAGAGGCAGAGGACATATTGAGGATCTTTCTGCAAAGCAGGTGATGATCATGGCTGCCTTTTCACTTTATTTTGGTTTTACAAGTGAAGGTGTGGATAATGCAGCACATGTAGGTGGTCTTATCTGTGGATTTATACTGACAGTACTGCTTTATCATCCTTCAGGACAGAGGGATAGTATTCAGGAAGATGCAGGCAGATAGATACAGAAGACAGAACCCTTTCCGGGAGTACTGGAGACTTTGATCTGACCGTGATGGGCAGAGATGATTTCTGCTGTCACTGCAAGTCCCAGACCTGTACCTTCCGGTTTATATGTAATGAATGGGCGGAAGATATTTTCTGCCTGTTCATGTGTCATTCCACATCCGTTATCCTCTATAGAGATGCATATACCGGAATCTGTTTTTTTGAGACTTACAATGATTTTACCTTTGGGCTGGTCAATGGCTTCACAGGAATTTTTAATCAGATTAAAGATGACCTGACGCATTTTTATGCGGTCAAGAAAAATGGGAGAAGAAATATTCTCCATATGTGTTTCCAGTGTGATGCCCAGATAATCCAGAGTGTTTTTCTGGCAGGATAAAATGGTATTCAGAAATTCTGCAGGATTTACAGGGACGAGGTCAACCGTCTGTGCGTGACTAAGGTCAGAGAGTTCATTCAGCAGTTCTTTGACATATTCAAGGTTGTTCATAAGACTGTCCCATTGCCTGTAACTGCATAGTTCCGGATGGGAAGAAACCATTAACTGAAGTTCACTGTTGATCAACGTGATCGGATTACGGATCTCATGTGAAAGTCTGGATAAAATAAAACTGAAATCTTTTTTTGATTGTTTTGTTAGTTCAATCTGCATATTATCACCTCAGAAAAAGTGTATCATTGCGAACTATCAGCTGCAACTGATTTCGTCCTGAAAAATTCGCAATAAACCGACAAGTTATAAGTAAGAAAGAAGGACTTAAAGATGGAAAATTGTATTTTTTGTAAGATAGCCAATGGAGAGATTCCTGCTGCAACACTTTATGAGGATGAGGATTTTCGTGTAATTCTTGATCTGGGTCCGGCAAGTAAGGGACATGCTCTGATCCTGCCGAAAGCTCATGCTGCAAATATTTATGAACTACCGGACGAAATGGCTGCAAAGGTAATGGTTCTTGCAAAGAAGATGGCAACAGCAATGACAGAAGCATTGAAATGTGATGGGTTTAATATAGTGCAGAATAATGGAGAATGTGCAGGACAGACAGTATTCCATTTCCATATGCATCTGATTCCAAGATATAATGGCGATAATGTGGGAATTACATGGAAGCCGGGCGAACTCAGTGATGAGGATAAGGAAGAAATCCTGTCAAAGGTAAAGGAGCAGCTGTCCTGATATTCTGACACAGCGCATTACAGAAGATGGAGAATATAGATTTTATAAGTATCTACAGGAAATACCGTTCATGTGCAGTTAATATTGGCAGGCTTGTTCTGGGTGATGAAGATGAGGCGGAAGATGTCTGTCAGGATACATTTGAAACTTTGTTCAATATGGGTAAGAATGTAGATTTTTCAAACGAAGAGAGACTGAAAAATCTTATTGTACGAATAAGCTATCATAAGGCAGAGGATCACGCCAAAAAGGCATTCAGAAAATATGAAAGTGCGAATTCGGATAAGGTTATGGAAGTACTTGATATGTGGCAGAGAAACGGAAACCGTGTAGATCAGATTGTCCTGAATCTGGAGGCTGCAGGATATCTGCAGATGGTATTTCAGAAACTGAGGGAAAAGAACAGGACTAATTATGAAATCTATGTCAGCGTAACCTTATATGACATACCATCGCGTCTCGTTGCCAGACATTATCATATCACAGAAAATAATGTGAATAACAGGGTTATGAGAACGAGACGCTGGCTTGCCAGAGAATATAAGAAAATATCCCGCTGATTACTGCCTGTTTGCACAGTCTTCGATCAGGCCGGTGATCTTTTCGATGGAATTCATATGGCTGCTTTCTGACATGGCATTAATATAGGACTGTCTGTTCTGGTACAGTTCACGGATGGAATTCATAAGTGTGTTCTCAGTGATCTCTTCCTCCTCAAGTACCATGCTGAATCCCTGACGTTCAAAAGAACGGGCATTAAGGATCTGGTCGCCACGACTTGCGTTTGCAGAAAGCGGAATCAGAAGATTTGGTTTCTTTAAGGCATTAAGCTCACAGATAGCATTTGCACCTGCACGGGAGATAACGATGTCTGCCAGGGCAAACAGATCGGCAAGCTCCTGTTTAATATATTCATACTGTACATATCCCTCTGTGTTTTTGAGGCTTTCGTCCATTTTTCCTTTACCACACAAATGGATAACCTGAAATTCTTTTAAAAGTTCAGGAAGGATTTTGCGGATATTTTCATTGACAGATGCAGCGCCCAGACTTCCGCCAATAACCATCAGAACCGGTTTGTCATCTGTGAGACCGCAGAATTCACGTGCCGCCTCTTTGCTTCCTTTTAACAATTCCTGACGAATCGGAGTTCCTGTAAGAACTGCCTTATCTGCAGGAAGGTTCTTTACTGTTTCAGGAAAATTACAGCATACTTTTGTGGCAGATGGAATGCAGATTTTGTTTGCAAGTCCCGGAGTCATATCTGATTCGTGGATGATTGCAGGGATTTTACGCTGACCTGCTGCAATTACAACCGGAACAGTCACAAAACCGCCTTTGGAGAAAACAACGTCAGGTTTTAATTGTTTTAATAATTTTTTTGCTTCACTAAATCCCTTTAATACGCGGAATGGGTCTGTAAAGTTTTTTAGATCAAAATAACGTCTCAGCTTGCCGGAAGAGATTCCATAATAAGGAATATTCATTTCCTCAATAAGTTTTTTTTCAATTCCATCATAAGATCCGATATAGGAAATTTCATATCCGAGTTCTTTTAAACGTGGGATAAGAGCAATATTTGGGGTAACGTGTCCGGCAGTACCGCCACCGGTGAGCACAATATGTTTCATAGAGATGCCTCCTGTTTTATTCTGAGTCTTTATAACTGTCCGCGTGGAACGGTTATTGTATTATTTAATATGAACCCAGGGGGAAGAATTGTCAAGGAAAGTTAAGGATTATGGAGAATAAAATAAATACAAAGAGAAATAACCGGCAGATAGATAAAATGCTTGAAGAGGAGTATACTGCAGAAACCAGAATACTGGAATCAGCATTATTGAAAGCTGCAGGAAAAACTTCCTGGGAAGAATTTCCGGAAGAATCCGAGGAGAAGATCCAGGAAGGCTATAACAGGCTGATTGCCCGTCTGAAAGAAAAAGGGGAATACACAGAAGCGATGACTGGCAATGAAACATGGAACATAAATGAGGCCAGTGGGCCTGAAAGTACGGAAAAGGTAATAAAAACAGTAAAAGAAAAGCTGAGAAGAATGGATGGTGAATGGAAAAAAATCCACAGAATTCTGAAGCCGTCAGCTGTTGGAGTGACAATGCTTATGTTGACCATGCTGGCTGGAATGACCGTAGTGATCGGATTTTAACCAGAAAATAAAAAAAATTATTTTTTTGTGTGATATTTGTCGGTTTGATTCGCATAGTATATGTAATGAAAGTTTGCGAATGCGGAATCTTAAAATATCAGCAATTTTTTAAAATTCTTACGTGGCAGACGCAAAGAAAGGTGAGAACAGTTGAATAAAAACTGTTCTCGCTTTTTATTTTCAGAAAAAATATTGTTAACTTGTTTCATTGTAGTGTATAATTAATACAATAATATATAGATATAGAATTGTGGGAAGGGAAGTTTGGTTAAGATTAAAATCCGAAAGGAGGTTTTCATATGAAGATTACATTTATCGGGGCAACTCATGAAGTTACCGGATCGTGCTATTACCTGGAAGCAGCAGGACACAGGTTTCTTGTAGACTGCGGAATGGAACAGGGACCGGATTATTATGAAAATGCGGAGATACCGGTCGCTCTGGGAGAAATTGAATTTGTTCTTCTTACCCATGCGCATATAGATCACTCTGGTAACCTCCCTGCTATTTATGCAAAAGGTTTCAGAGGACCGGTATATGCGACAGATGCAACCAGTCATCTGTGTGATATTATGCTCAGAGACAGTGCACACATTCAGATGTTCGAGGCAGAGTGGAGAAACCGTAAAGGCAGACGTCAGGGGAAACCAGAATTTGTACCGGCTTATACGATGGAAGATGCTATGGGTGTGATCAGGAATTTTGTAGGATGTCCGTATAATAAGGTGATCACTCCTGCAGAGGGGATTTCTGTCCGGTTTATTGATGCAGGGCATTTGCTGGGTTCTGCCAGCATCGAGTTAACGGTCAGAGAAGGAGAGACAGAGAAGAAAATTGTATTTTCCGGAGATATAGGAAATACCTGTCAGCCTTTGATCAAGGACCCTGAATATCTTCATCATGCAGATTATGTAATTATGGAATCTACCTATGGTGACCGCAGCCATGGAGAAAAACCGGATTATGTACAGTTGTTATCGAAAATCATCCAGGAAACCTTTGACAGAGGAGGTAATCTTGTAATTCCTTCTTTTGCAGTAGGGCGTACTCAGGAGATGCTGTACTTTATCAGACAGATCAAGGAAGATAGACTGATACATGGGCATGATGATTTTAAAGTGTATGTGGATAGTCCTCTTGCAAATGAGGCTACTACGATTTTCTCAGAGCATCAGTATGAATGTTTTGATGAAGAAGCAATGGAGCTGATCAAAAAAGGAATTAATCCTATCAGTTTCCGTGGCTTGAAGGTTTCTGTTACCAGCGATGATTCAAGGGCAATCAATTATAATGACGAACCAAAGGTGATCATTTCAGCCAGTGGTATGTGTGACGCAGGACGTATCAAACATCATCTGAAGCATAATCTGTGGGATGACAGAAATACCATACTTTTTGTAGGATATCAGGCAGTTGGTACTCTGGGAAGAGCTCTGATCGAGGGTGCTACAGATGTGAAGCTCTTTGGAGAACCTGTTCATGTAGCTGCGCACATCTGTCAGATGCCTGGGATCAGTGGGCATGCAGATGTAAATGGTTTGATATACTGGGCACGGGCATTTGAAGAGAAGCCGCAGAAAGTTTTTGTTACCCATGGAGATGATACGGTTACTGAGATTTTTGCAAAGCGCCTGAAGGATGACCTGGGTTATGATACAATGGCACCGTTTAGTGGTACTGTCTATGATCTGGCAGATAATGTATGTTTGTACGAGGCAAAGGGTGTGAAGATCCAGAAAGCATCTGTATCACCGAAAGCAACAAAGGCAGCCAGAGCTTTCGAGAAACTTCTGGCGCTTGGCTACAGACTTATTGCAGTGATCAGGAAAAATGAGGGAATACCCAATAAAGATCTGGAGAAATTCTCAAGAGATGTACAGTCTCTGTGCGATAAATGGGACAGAACAGATATATAGAAGATATATAAAACAAAAATATCCCGCAAAAGTTTATTCCTGACTTTTGCGGGATATTCTCTGTGTGCTTATTTATTCAGAGCCTCCTCCAATGCAGTAGAAAGCTGATCCGGACATGAAGTGTTTTTAAATCCGCATTTAATACCTTTTAATCTGCTGATCACCTCATCTGCATCCATTCCTTCTACAAGACTGGCTATACCCTGAGTATTTCCACTGCATCCGCCGATAAAGCGAACATTATGAACTTTCTTATTGTCATCTACTTCAAATTCAATATTGCTGGCACAGACGCCTTTTGTCTTATATGTCATGATAGGTTTTCCTCCTGTGTAAAAATATATGGGATATTTTCCAAATTAAAAAAATGTATCGCTATATTATAGCAGAAGATAAAAAAAGTTTCCATATAAATTGAAGTTTTGATATAATAAAAGAATGTCGGAGAAAAAAGTTTTTGTCAGCTTTTTGAGTCTGATATTATGAAAGTGAAAAATTACAAATATATAAAGAAGAGGTGTTTTAATAATGAAATGTATCGGAATCATCGGAGCAATGGAACAGGAAGTTGCAAAAATCAAAGAAAGAATGCAGGATGTTACAATTACATCCAGAGCCCGCATGGACTTTTATGAAGGAACCCTGGAGGGTAAAAAGGTAGTTGTTGTGCGTTCAGGAATTGGAAAAGTAAATGCAGGTATGTGTACACAGATCCTGGCAGATGTTTTTGGCGTGGAAGCAGTGATCAATACAGGAATTGCGGGAAGTCTGAATAATAATGTGAATATCGGAGATATTGTTCTTTCTACAGATGTTCTTCATCATGATATGGATGCAACCGGATTTGGATATAAAAGAGGACAGATTCCACAGATGGATGATTTTTCTTTTCAGGCGGATGAGAAACTTCGCGAATTGGCTGCTAAAGTATGTAAAGAGGTAAATCCGGATATCAGTGTGTTTGAAGGAAGAATCTGTTCAGGAGATCAGTTTATCTCAGATAAGGGTGTTAAGGACGATATTGTTTCTGAATTTGGCGGATTTGCAGTAGAGATGGAAGGTGCGGCTATCGGACAGGCTGCCTGCCTGAATCATATTCCATTCCTGGTAGTAAGAGCAATCTCTGATAAGGCAGACGGAAGTGCAAACATGGATTATGCTGAATTTGAGATGGCGGCAATTGAGCACAGTGTAAAATTAACTGTAAGAATGATCCAGGAACTGTAATTTACAGTGACAGATTGAGGCGCAGCACAGTTTGCGGGGGCTGGCATATACTGAAATAGACAGTTAAAGAGAATGCAGGATTTAATATGTATCTGAAAGAATATTTTCCGTTTTATACGGCATATTCAAATCCCCTGTGGTATGAAGGAGAATGGATGCAGGAGAAAGAATTTAATCTGATGAAATCCTATTATCCCCTGACAGTACAGTATATTCAGAAGAAAATAGAAGAGGAGTGTGAGCTTCTGGACTATGAGGGAAGCCGTCTTTATGATGAATATCCGGATAAATATATGCTGTATCATTTAAGCTGTAAGATCAGGGACAGTCTGAAGACGGAAATGAGCAGTCAGGAGATCAGGGGAAATTTTCCGGATGAACTGATACAGGTAATGCTCTGTCAGGAAGTGTCCAGAAGAAGATGCCGCAGACAACGCTGCAGGAGATACTTTTAAAACTAATTGTGATTGTCCGGAAGTCTGTGAAACAGCAGACGGTCGGGCAGTTACAGCTGATCATATAACTGATAGCGATATCAACAGACAGAAAGAATAATGAAAAATTTAAGAGAATATTTAGAAGAACAGATCAATGAAAATCTGATACAGGCTGTTCTGAGTGCCGGCAGAAACAAAAATGGCATATCGAAAGTAAAGATACGTCCCATCCGGCTGAAAGGACAGATCTGTTATCAGGCATCTGCTACAGAAGGGACAAAAGTCCTGCATAAAAACTATGGGCGTATGGAACTGATAGAATATCTGGAGTCAGAGCTTGCAGAGAATTTCAGACAGTTCCAGGCGCAGGGTGCAGTGACAGACGGAGTGGTCCTTGTGAGTAAGAAAGGTAAAATGACTATCAGGCAGAAAATACATGAACCGAAAGAAAAGGTTCAGATCCAGGCACACAACCGGGTAAAACAATATATTCTTAAAGAAGGTGTTCCTGTTCCGTTTCTGATAGATCTTGGAGTTATGAATGAACAGGGAAAAATCATTCATTCCAGATATGACAAATTCAGGCAGATCAATCGTTTCCTTGAATTTATTGAAGATATACTTCCAAGACTATCCAGAGAAAGAGAGATAACAATCCTGGATTTTGGATGTGGTAAAAGTTATCTTACATTTGCCATGTATTATTATTTAAGAGAACTAAAAGGATATGATGTAAATATTATAGGTCTTGATCTGAAAACAGATGT
>CAKSAW010000016.1 GCA_934437695.1 uncultured Blautia sp.
GGATTCCAGGGTGTTACAGCAGATCAGGCTAAGACAGCAGTTATCGCTTATGAGCCAATCTGGGCAATCGGAACTGGAAAAACAGCTACAACTGAGCAGGCTCAGGAAGTTTGCGGTGAAATCCGTAAATGTATCGCTGAGATCTATGATGATGCTACAGCAGCAGCTATCCGTATCCAGTACGGCGGATCTGTAAATCCTGCAACAGCACCTGACTTATTCGTTCAGAATGATATCGATGGTGGCCTTGTAGGTGGAGCATCTCTGAAAGAAGATTTCGGAAAGATCGTAAACTACAAATAATAATTGATTATATACAGATAATCTATGTGTCCAAACAGAATGCGCCTTGGCAGCTTCGGCTGACAGGGCGTTTATTATCATAAAAATATATGTGATAATAAATAAAAGACAGTTTCCTGTTGAGAAAACTGTCTTTTTTATCTGGGGTAAAACATGGTAATAAATTGTTTCTTTTGTATTTTGAATAATTAGCTTTTGCATTTTGATGATTTATTTTGAGTACTTTATTTCTGATCATCTGTTTGTGCTTAAGATTATTTCATCATTGATATTATTGTGTTATATAAGTCTTTTATCTTTGGTATTTTGGTTGTGCTTAAGTTTTATCTTTGGTAATCTGAAAAAATCTTTTGTGGTTTTATCTTTTTCTCTTTTGTATGTAAAAACTATATCATATTTTTCTACATTCGTCTACAGATTTCAACATAAATCAGGTACAAACATTTCGACAAAATCTATGATTTTTCGACAGATAAAATCAGTATGTCTGATTGCAGGAAGACAAGTTCGCTGTTATAATATAAAAAGTATGCAGACAGAAAGCAGGTTAATATTTATGGAAGAAAAAATAAAAAAATGTAGTGTATCAAAGAAATGTGGAAGCTGTCAGTATCAGGGGGTTCCTTATAAAGAACAGCTTGCTGCCAAGCAGAAAAAGATGAATAAGCTTTTAGGAAAGTTTGGAAAGGTAAAGCCTATCATCGGAATGGATGATCCTTTTTACTATAGAAATAAAGTTCACGCAGTATTTGACAGAGACAGAAAAGGCAATATTATCTGCGGAACTTATGAGGCTAAAACACACAAGGTAGTTCCTGTAGAGGAATGTATGATCGAAGATAAGATCAGTCAGGAGATCATCCGCACAATCCGGGATATGCTGAAATCTTTTAAAATCAAAACATATGATGAGGATACAGGATATGGACTTTTGCGTCATGTTCTGGTAAGAAGAGGTTTTTCCACAGGTGAGATCATGGTAGTTCTTGTTGTGGGATCGCCGGTTTTTCCTTCAAAGAATAATTTTGTAAAAGCTCTGCAAAAGAAGTATCCGCAGATCACAACGGTGGTACTGAATGTCAATGATAAGAAAACCAGCATGGTACTGGGAGAACGTGACATCGTTCTTTACGGAAAAGGATTTATACGTGACACACTTTGTGGATGTACATTCCGTATTTCTCCCCAGTCATTTTATCAGGTGAATCCTGTACAGACAGAGATTTTATACAAAACAGCCATTGAGTATGCGGGTCTGGGACGAAAGGAAACAGTGATAGACGCATACTGTGGAATTGGAACAATCGGACTTGTGGCTGCAAAACGTGCAAAGAATGTTATTGGTGTGGAATTAAATCCGGATGCAGTCCGTGATGCCAGGATCAATGCAAAAGAAAATAAGATCACAAACGCACGGTTTTATCAGGGGGATGCAGGCGAATTTATGGAGAAGATGGCAGAGAATGGTGAACATGCAGACATTGTGTTCATGGATCCGCCGCGTACAGGCAGTGATAAGAAGTTTATGTCTTCTGTTGTTAAACTGGACCCTGCAAAGATTGTTTATATATCCTGCGGTCCTGAGACTCTGGCAAGAGATCTGGAATATTTTACAAAGCATGGCTATGATGTGAAAAAGATACAGCCTGTAGATATGTTCAGCTTTACAGATCATTGTGAGACTGTGTGCCTTTTGGGCAAACGAAAACCAGATGATAAGGTAAGAATAAGCATTGATATGGATGATTACTACCGTATCAGAGAGAAGGCTGAAAGCAAATAAATCCTTACAAAAACTAAATAATACATTGAAACAAAGAAATGAAACAAAAAGGAATATTTATGGAAATAAGAAAAGCATCTATGCAGGATCTGGAGCAGATCATGCAGATTTATGATCGCGCAAGAAAATTTATGCGCGAGAATGGTAATAAAGAACAATGGGGAGAAGATTATCCTTCGTCAGAACTGATTAAAAAAGATATGGATAAAATGTATCTGTGCATGTCAGATGGGGAGATTGCCTGTGTCTTTTATTATGCAGAAGAAGAGGATGAGGATTATAAAAATATTAATGTAAACTGGTTGAATGAAGAGCCTTATGGAGTAGTCCACAGGGTGGCATCAACAGGAATTGTAAAAGGGTCGGCTGCTTTCTGCCTTGAATGGGCATATGCCCGCACGCGCAATCTTCGCATGGATACATACAGAGATAATATACCTATGCAGAAATTGCTGGAAAAATGTGGATTCCGGTATTGTGGCTCATTTGAATGCCGTGGAACAGATAAGTGGATGGCTTACCATAAAGTGTGATGTATAACATTCTGCAAGTGCAGGAAAGAAATTTGTGGACAGGATCAGGAAGTGACAGATATTTTTTACGGATTAAATGAAACAGTAAAAAATATCTGTACAAAATGATCCTGCTTATTTTTATTATTACAAATATTATTTCATAATGATTCTTTGATATGTAGCAGAGCTACCGTACAGGAGGATTTTTCTGCTATATATTCTCAGTAATCTGACGTGCTACATATACACCACTTGCAGAGGCATGGGAGAGAGAATGGGTCACACCACTGCCATCTCCGATAATATACAGTCCTTTGTATCTGCTCTCAAGATTTTGGTCAATGTCAACTTCCATATTATAGAATTTAACTTCCACACCATAGAGAAGAGTGTCATCGTTAGCTGTTCCTGGAGCAATTTTGTCCAGAGCATAGATCATCTCTATAATGCCGTCAAGGATACGTTTGGGAAGAACAAGGCTCAGATCACCGGGAGTAGCTGCCAGAGTAGGACGTACCATACCTTCTTCAATACGTGCAACAGTACTTCTTCTTCCGCGCACAAGGTCACCGAAACGCTGCACGATCACACCACCGCCAAGCATATTGGAAAGGCGTGCGATACTTTCGCCATATCCGTTGCTATCCTTAAATGGTTCGGAAAAATGTTTGGCTACCAACAGCGCAAAGTTGGTATTCTCAGTCTGTTTGGACGGATCTTCATAGCTGTGTCCGTTAGCTGTAACAATGCCGTTTGTGTTTTCGTTTACAACAATGCCATAAGGGTTCATGCAGAAGGTTCTTACATTGTCTTCAAATTTCTCTGTTCTGTAAACAATCTTGCTTTCATAAAGTTCATCTGTCAGGTGGGAGAAGATAACAGCCGGAAGTTCTACACGTACACCGAGATCTACCCTGTTTGATTTGGTCGGAATATGAAGTTCTTTACAGACCTGTTCCATCCATTTGCTTCCGCTTCTGCCTACAGACACGATACATTTGCTGCATTCGGCTGTATCATTCTTTGTTATGATGCGGTATCCATCATCCAGTACTTCCAGATGTTCCACAGGAGTATTAAAATAAAAATCAACATATTCTTTTAAGTTCTCATAAAGATTCTCAAGAACAACATAATTAATATCTGTTCCAAGATGACGGACGGAAGCATCCAGAAGCTTTAATTTATTCTGCATACAAAGTTTTTTGAATTTGGTTCCTGCAGTAGAATACATTTTCGTATCCTGTCCGCCGTAAGCGACATTAATTTCGTCTACATAATGCATCAGATCAAGAGCTTCTTTTTTTCCGATATGCTCATAAAGTGTTCCGCCGAAATCGTTTGTGATATTATATTTACCGTCAGAGAATGCTCCGGCACCGCCAAAACCGCTCATGATCGCACAGGTTTCACATTTGATACAGGTTTTTACTTTGTCACCATCAATTGGACAATGTCTTTTGCTGAGAGGATTTCCGGACTCAAAAACAGCAATCTTTAAATCTTTATTCTGTTTCATCAGTTCATAGGCAGAGAAAATACCGCCAGGTCCTGCACCGATGATCACTACGTCATATTTCATATGTTATGATCCTTTCAAGTGAATTTTTTGGAAAGCAAAACCTGATATATTGTGTTGGAATAAGGATATCCTTTGTTTACCTGCACAGGTTTTACCTATGAAAAGTATACCATAGATAAATTGAAAAATCCTTTGTTTTTATAAATAGATTTATAGGTTATGATTATAAATGAGACGGTAAATGTGAACGATTTTTTATCTCAGTCGAGAAGACATCTGCTTCAATAAGTGGTGAGTTAATTGCATGATAGTGTGTTTGAAAAATTACCGAAGAGCAAAATGTTCTAAAACGGGAAATACTTAAACCGTAGAAATAACTGATAATAAAAAAATATTATTTTTCTTCAGATGCAGTGTCATCAGGAATATGTTCTACAATATCTCCGAAGTCACAGTCCAGAATTGAACATAGCATATCAAGACTGCGTATTTCCACATTTTCATTATGACGGAGTTTGTCCAGAAAAGAAGTACTTATGCCGTAGTGAGTGTACAGGGCATACTGGCTGATCTTGCGCTCCTTCATAGTTTCCCATAATTTTCTATAACTTATCATATGTAATAACCGTCCGATTTGTCCTTGATTCATGTTCATTATCGGTTTAAAATGGGTCTTGTAACAGTGTCGTTATAAAGACACTATCGGGAAGGAAAGTAATGTGATGAAGACGATAAAAAAGATAATGGAAGGTGTAGGTACAGCCTGTATATCTGCAGCAATGTATTACTGCTTTCTAAACGGAGCTCCTGTCCGGGGAACAGAGAGAACTCTTTATATGATTCTGGCAGGAATATTCTGTATTTCAGTCTGGGTGGCAGCAGTGGGGATATTGTGGTATGTGAGATGGTTGCGGAAACAGAAGTCAGAACTTGAAGATATGGTAAAGACTTTGCTTAAAAATACAGACAAACTTGACAAATAGATAATTCTGCCATACTATAAAAACCAACGAAAGCGAAAGGGGAATCCTGCAAAATGAATGAAAAAGTCATCAAAGCCGCACTGTTGGGACTTGGAACAGTAGGAACAGGTGTGTATAAGGTACTGAAGAATCAGGAAAATGAGATGCAGTCCAAGATTGGCTGTAAGGTTGAGATAAAGAAGATTCTCGTCAGAAATATAGAGAAGGCAGCTGCGAAGATAGAGGATACATCTATGCTTACCAGTCAGTGGGACGAGATTGTAAATGATCCGGAGATTGAGATCGTGATCGAACTGATCGGTGGAATCAATCCTGCCAGAGAATATATTCTTTCTGCATTAAAAGCAGGAAAGCATGTAGTATCTGCAAATAAAGATCTGATCGCAGTACATGGTCATGAGCTTTTGGAAGCGGCACATGAGAATAAAGTAGATTTTCTGTTTGAGGCAGCAGTAGCGGGCGGTATTCCGATAATAAGACCGCTGAAACAGTGTCTGGCAGGAAACCACATGACAGAGGTTATGGGTATTGTAAACGGAACTACTAACTTTATTCTGACTAAGATGACTCAGGAAGGTATGGAGTTTAAGGATGCTCTGGCGCTTGCTACAGAACTTGGATATGCGGAGGCAGACCCGACAGCTGATATCGAAGGTCTGGATGCAGGGCGTAAAGTTGCGATTCTGGCATCTGTAGCCTTTAATTCACGTGTAGTATTTAATGATGTATATACAGAAGGAATTGCCAAAATCACATCAAAAGATATCCACTATGCAAAAGAAATGGGACGTGATATCAAGCTTCTGGGCGTTGCCAGAAACGAGAAAGATGGGATTGAGGCATATGTATGCCCGATGCTGATACCAAGTTCCCATCCTCTTGCAACTGTTAATGATTCTTATAATGCGGTATTTGTTCATGGAGATGCGGTGGAGGATGCCATGTTCTTTGGAAGAGGAGCAGGAGAACTTCCCACAGCCAGTGCGGTCGTAGGTGATATATTTGATATTGTGCGAAATATTATTGCAGGATGCTGCGGAAGGATTGGCTGTACCTGTTATAAAACTACTCCTGTGAAGAAGATGGAAGATACGCATAACCGTTATTTTCTCCGTCTTAAAGTAGAGGACCGCTGCGGTGTTCTTGCTGAGATGACAGCTATTTTTGCTAAATATCAGGTAAGTGTTGCGCAGATCATTCAGAAAGATACAAAGGTGGAAGGCTGTGCAGAGGTAGTTGTGATCACTGAGAAGGTAAGAGAAGGTGATTTCAGAACTGCAATCGAAGAATTGAGAAACAGAGATTCTGTAAGAAAAATCTCTACGATCATCCGTGTGTACGGAAAATAATATATGAAACAAATTTCAGTAGATTTAGTAAAGAAAAGAATTGAAAAATCCTGAAATTTTGATACTATATAAAGAGGAAAATAGTATTACTAATGAAACATATAAAAGGAGAACATTATGAGTAAAAAACCAACCGTATTAATGATTCTTGATGGATATGGTCTGAATGACAAAAAAGAAGGAAATGCTGTATATATGGCTAAGACTCCGGTCATGGACAGGCTGATGACAGAATATCCTTTTGTAAAAGGTAACGCAAGCGGACTTGCAGTAGGTCTTCCGGATGGTCAGATGGGCAACTCTGAAGTTGGTCATATGAACATGGGCGCAGGCCGTATCGTATATCAGGAGCTTACAAGGATCACAAAAGAGATCCAGGATGGAGACTTCTTTAAGAATGAAGCCCTTCTTGCAGCAATGAAGAATGCGAAGGAGAATAATTCAGCAGTACATTTTATGGGTCTGCTTTCTGACGGTGGTGTACACAGCCACAATACACATCTTTATGGATTACTTAAGATGGCTAAGAAAGAGGGCGTTGAGAAAGTTTATGTACACTGCTTCCTTGACGGACGTGATACACCTCCTGCATCAGGTAAAGAGTTTGTAGAAGCTCTTGAGGCAGAGATGAAAAAGATTGGTGTTGGTGAGATTGCTACAGTTTCCGGCCGTTACTATGCAATGGACCGTGATAACCGCTGGGACCGTGTGGAACTTGCATACAATGCTCTTACATCCGGAGAAGGTGTAAAAGGAACAGATGCTGCAGAAGCAGTTCAGGCTTCCTATGATAATGACAAAACAGACGAGTTCGTTCTTCCTACAGTGATTGAGAAAGACGGACAACCGACAGGCGTTGTTTCTGATAAAGATTCTGTTGTATTCTTTAACTTCCGTCCTGACCGAGCACGTGAGATCACAAGAGCATTCTGTGATGATGATTTCCAGGGATTTGAAAGAAAAGCAAGACCACATGTTACATTCGTATGCTTTACAGAATATGATGATACCATTCAGAATAAACTGGTTGCATTCCACAAAGTCCAGCTTCATAATACATTTGGTGAATATCTTGCAGCTCACAATATGACTCAGGCACGTATTGCTGAGACTGAGAAATATGCTCATGTTACTTTCTTCTTCAATGGTGGTGTTGAGGAGCCTAACAAAGGTGAAGACAGAATCCTGGTTAAATCCCCGAAGGTTGCAACCTATGACCTTCAGCCGGAAATGAGCGCACCTCAGGTCTGCGAGAAACTGGTAGACGCTATCAAATCTGATAAATATGATGTGATCGTGATCAACTTTGCAAATCCTGATATGGTTGGACATACAGGCGTACAGGAAGCTGCCATCAAAGCAGTAGAGACTGTTGATGAATGTGTTGGCAAAGCAGTGGAAGCACTTAAAGAAGTGGATGGACAGATGTTCATCTGCGCTGACCACGGAAATGCAGAGCAGCTGATCGACTACGAAACAGGTGCTCCGTGGACTGCGCATACAACAAACCCTGTACCATTTATCCTTGTAAATGCAGATCCGAAATATACACTGCGTGAGAATGGATGCCTTGCAGATATCGTTCCTACATTGATCGAACTTATGGGAATGGAGCAGCCTGCAGAAATGACAGGTAAATCTCTTCTGGAAGAAAAATAAGATATCCGAATAATTCGTGATATTGACGAAAACCCTCCGGCGTAAACCGGAGGGTTTTTGCGCTTTTCGTGATTATGTAGAAAATAAAGGAATTGAAAAACATATCTTGAAATGGCAGGTTTTTTAAACTATAATCGCTCTGAAATCCGATAAAAGCGGGTTAAAGAACAAGTAAATGAATAATAAGGAAAGGATTTGGAGGTTTATTGGAATGCAGACAGACATGACGGTTGGGAAACCAATGAAAATGATACTTGATTTTACGATACCTGTATTTATAGGTAATGTATTCCAGCAGTTTTACAACATGGCAGATGCCATAATTGTGGGGAAATTTGTGGGAACAAAAGGACTGGCAGCAGTTGGCTCCACAGGAACGATCATGTTCCTGATCATAGGTTTTCTTACAGGACTGACGGCAGGTTTTACAGTTCTGACTTCCCAGAAATTTGGTGCGGGGAAGATGGACGAGATGAGGCAGTCAGTAGGAAATGCGGCATTATTGTCAATTATTATTTCGGTTATCATGACAGTTGTAAGTATGGTGGGAATGCGTTCTCTGCTGACAATAATGCATACACCGGAAGATATTTTCCAGGATGCATATATTTATATTATGATCATATGCGGCGGTATTTTTGCCCAGGTGTTATATAATATTCTGGCAAGTATCCTGCGTGCACTGGGAAACAGTAAGACACCGCTATACTTCCTGATTCTTGCAGCGCTTTTGAATATTGTGCTGGATCTGGTATTTATTATTGTTTTCCATATGGGAGTTGCAGGGGCTGCCTGGGCAACGATCACAGCACAGGGAGTATCGGGAGTTCTCTGCCTGATCTATATTATAAAATATGTGCCGGAGCTGAAGCTGAAAGCGGATGACTGGAGATTTCGTTCAGAAATTGCAAGGAATGAAATCCTTGTGGGGATTCCCATGGGATTGCAATATTCAATTACTGCCATCGGAACTATGATGGTGCAGTCAGCACTGAATATTCTTGGATCCTATGCAGTGGCAGCATTTACGGCAGGGAACAAGATTGAGAACATTTTTACACAGGCATATGTTGCAATAGGAACAACAATGGCTACATATAATGCTCAGAATATAGGCGCACGTAAGCTAGACAGAGTAAGACAGGGATTTAACAGCGCACATATTATAGGAATCATGTATGCAGTTGTGACAGGTGTGATCATCTTTTTCTTTGGTAAATATCTGTCATATCTGTTTATCTCAGATAATGCAGCAGAAGTGATCCCTATGGTTGACATTTATGTGAAATGTGTGGCAGTATTTTTTATTCCTCTTCATTTCGTCAATGCACTTAGAAATGGTATCCAGGGTATGGGATACGGACTGCTTCCTATGCTTGCCGGTGTTGCGGAGCTTGCAGGACGTGGGATTACTGCGATGATCGCAGCTTCCCATAAGAGTTATTTTGGAGCATGTATGGCAAGCCCTATGGCGTGGGTGCTTGCAGGAGGACTTCTGATCGTGATGTATTTCTATGTAATGAAAGATATGAAACGCAGGCTTGGACTTTGAAAATAAGAAAGGTAAAAAATAAGAAAAACTAAGAAAAAGGTGAATAGTAGGTGCAAATTGGAAGAATTATGTTATAATGAAACGTGCAGTAACCACATTTCTGAAAAGGTGAACGGTAACACTTATATTGAGGAGAAAATAGATGGGCAACAAAGAGGAAAAAAATAACATAATTCCAAATGGCAGTGCAGAAACCACCGGCAGACGCCATAAATCTGCAAGACCCGGAAAAATCGTATATGTACCAATCAGCGAAGAGGATCTTGCACCTTATGAACCACCTGTTCGTAAGAAGCATAAAGGTCTGAAGATTACAGGGATCGCGGCAGCAATGATCCTTGTAAGTGCTGCTGCTGCATATGCGGGGATGTCGTATTATTATTCAGATAAATTTTTTGAAGGAACCTGGATCAATGGTATCAATTGTTCAGGGAAAACTGCCTATGAAGCAGAACAGAAAATTGCAGAGGCAGTAGAGGACTATTCTATAGAAGTTGATTCCAGAAATCTGGATCCGCAGACCATCAGTGGAGATCAGATCGGATATAGCTATGTTTCTGATGGAAGTGTTCTGAAACTTCTGAAAGATCAGAAACCATATGAGTGGATCAGAGGATTTTTTGAGAAGAAGAGTTATACAGCAGCTGAGAATACAACTTATGATAAGGAGAAGCTGAAGGAACAGGTGAGAAATCTTAACTGTGCACAGGAGGAGAATCAGGTGGCTCCGGAGAATGCATATGTCGCATACGGAGATTCTCAGTTTGAGATCATCCCGGAAACAGAAGGAAGCAAACTGGATCTAAAAGAAGCCTATCATGCGCTTTCAGAAGCTGTTTCAGGAAATGAGACAACTGTTGACTTTGACAAAGAACCTGACGTGTATGTAAAAGCAGATATTACCAGTGATAATGCAGATCTCCAGGCATCGCTGGATGCATGCAATAATTTTACAAGAGCAAGTATTACTTATACTTTTGGAGATGAGACACAGACTCTTGATGGAAATACCATTAAGGACTGGCTGAATTTTGATGAAAAAGGACAGCTTGTCATGGACGATACCTCGTTCAGACAACATATCGCAGATTATGTGGCTCAGCTTGCTGCAGCACATGATACTGTGGGAACAGAGAGAGAGTTTCAGACAACAAGCGGAAGAACTGTCAGCGTATATGGATCTGCATATGGATGGCAGATAGATCAGACTTCAGAGGTTGCACAGCTGACACAGGAAATCCAGTCAGGAGCACAGACAACAAGAGAACCGATCTACTCTATGACTGCCAATGCTCATGGCTATAATGATATTGGAAATACCTATATTGAAGTTGATCTGTCTGAGCAGCATATGTATTTCTATCAGAATGGAGAGGATATTTTTGAATCTGATATTGTTTCCGGTGATATGCGATATTCAGACCGCCAGACTCCGTCGGGTATTTACACTCTTTATTATAAGAAGAGTCCGGATGTACTCAGAGGTAAACAGCTGGCAAACGGTAAATATGAATATGAACAAAAGGTAGACTACTGGATGCCATTTAATGGCGGTATTGGTTTCCACGATGCAAACTGGCAGCCATACTTTGGAGGTGACCGCTTTATGGAAGGCGGTTCACATGGATGTATCAATATGCCTCCGGAAAAGGCAGCAGAGCTTTACAATATCATTGATTGTAATATTCCAATTGTATGTTTTTATTAAAATGGATCTTTCGGGACTGTTGTATAAAGCAATAGTCCCGGATTTCTATAAAAAGAGAAAATGAAACTGTATTGCATAATGAGATTGCAGACAGAAAGGAGAAGGGTTATGAATATGGATTCCTTAAACCTGATACTGACAGTTGCAGCATTTGTGGTGGGGATAATGCTTCTGACAGGACACGGTGATATTTTTATGAAAGGTGGAAATGTGGACATCCGCAAAAAGCTTTATGATGAAAAGAAAACTGCAAAAGGATGTGGAGTCGCACTTATTCTGATAGGAATTATTTCTGCTGTAGATATGTTTACTACGGCAGCAGTTTATAAGATAGCATACATAGTAGTCCTGCTGATTATTATTGCCGGACTTGTGTATTACTTAAGAGTAAAATGTAAAAAAAAATAAAATGTTGGAAAGGATCGCAGCACAATTAAATGTGTACGGTCCTTTTTATGTATTAGCGTTTTTCTTTATTTTGTGATAAGATAGGAAAAGCGATACAGAATACGATAAGTGAGGAAAAAAGATGGATTATGGTACTTGAAGAGATTGTAACACCTCTGACAGAATGGTACAGGATCAATAAAAGAATTCTTCCATGGAGAGATAAAGATAATGCTTATTATACCTGGGTATCTGAGATCATGCTTCAGCAGACCCGTGTGGAAGCGGTGAAACCGTATTTTCAGAGATTTATTGCAGAACTGCCTGATGTTCAGGCGCTGGCAGACTGCCCTGAGGACAAACTTCTGAAATTGTGGGAAGGATTAGGTTACTATAATCGTGTCCGCAATATGCAGGAGGCTGCACAGATCATAAAAAATGAATATAACGGAAGATTACCTGAAGACTATCAGGCTCTTTTGTCGTTAAAAGGTATAGGAAACTATACAGCCGGTGCTATCGCATCAATTGCATATGGTATAAAGGTTCCGGCTGTAGACGGGAATGTACTGCGTGTGATCTCCAGGATTACTGAGAGTATGGAAGATATCAGCAGACAGTCTGTCCGCAGAAAAATGGAACAGCAGCTGCAGAAGATCATGCCTGCAGAATGCCCGGGAGACTTTAATCAGGCTCTCATGGAACTGGGAGCTGTGATCTGCGTTCCCAATGGACAGGCAAAATGTACAGAGTGCCCTGTTGCATTTACCTGTATGGCGTACAGACATGACAAAGTAGATAAGATACCCGTAAAGATACCTAAGAAAGCAAGAAAACTGGAAAACAGGACTGTATTTGTGATTCAGGACGGAGAATATACAGCTATCAGGAAAAGACCAGACACAGGGCTTCTGGCAGGCTTATATGAACTGCCAAATATTCAGGGACATTTAAGGAGGGAAGAAGCACTTCTGTATGTGGAAAAACTGGGGCTGGAGCCCTTATATATAGAAGAGCTTCCGCCTGCGAAACATATTTTTTCTCATATTGAGTGGAGTATGCAGTCATACAGAATAAAGGTATCATCTCTGAAGAAAGTTCAGGATAAAGAAATTGTTTTTGTAAGTAAGGAACAGTCAGGTAAACAATACGCAATTCCATCTGCTTTTGGAGCGTATGCAAAATATATCAAGGAGGAAACAAAATGAAATTGTTAAGTATTGCGATTCCGTGTTACAATTCCCAGGATTATATGGAGAAATGTATAGAGTCTCTGTTAGTAGGAGGAGAAGAAGTGGAGATCCTTGTAGTAGATGACGGATCTTCGGACAGAACTGCTGAGATCGCAGATGCCTATGCAGAGAAATACCCTACTATTGTAAAAGCAATCCATCAGGAAAACGGTGGTCATGGAGAAGCTGTCAATGCAGGGATCAGAAATGCGACAGGCTTGTATTTTAAGGTAGTAGACAGTGATGACTGGGTAAATAAAGAAGCCTATATTGAAATTTTGAAAACTTTATATGAGCTGCTCAGAGGTCCTGAGACAGTTGACCTTCTGATCAGTAACTTTGTATATGAAAAGCAGGGAGCAACCCGCAAGAAAATAATGCAGTACCGCAGATGCCTTCCTCAGGACAGAATATTCGGATGGGAAGAAGTAAAGCATATGCCAAAGGGGAAATACCTTCTTATGCATTCCATGATTTACCGTACAAAGTTACTTCATGAATGTGGTCTGGAACTGCCCAAACATACATTTTATGTAGATAACCTGTTTGCTTTTGAACCTCTTCCATATGTAAAGAATCTATATTATCTGGATGTAAATTTCTATCGTTACTTTATTGGAAGAGATGATCAGTCTGTAAATGAAAAAGTGATGATCAAGCGTATTGATCAGCAGATTCGTGTAAATAAGCTTATGGTAGATGCTTATATTAACTGTAAAAGCACAAATAAACGGCTGAAAGCCTATATGTTCAGTTATCTGGACATTATTACAACTATTTCTTCTATTATGCTGATCCGTGCCAACACAGAGGAAGCTCTTGAGAAGAAGAAGGAACTTCTGGAATATATTAAGACAGAAAATAAACAGGTATACAGAAAACTGCGTCACAGTCTTTTTGGAAGAGTGATGAATCTTCCGGGAAAGAGCGGAAGGAAAATGTCAGTGGCAGCTTATAAGATCAGTCAGAAATTTTACGGATTTAACTAAACTGAAAAAACAGAACTTCTATCTGAGATACAAATGTATCCGAAAGAAGTTCTGTTTTATTTTAATTCTCGCTTTTCTTTCTTTTTACGCTTTCGAAGCAGGCTGTTCTTGAAGAAACAGCAGCCTTTCTCGGATAAAAAACAAGAAAGCCAAACAATGCAAGCGTTGCACCCATGCATACATCGATCACGGAATGCTGCTTCAGAAACATGGTGGACATGATGATCAGTGTAGTCAGGGTAAGGGATGCAGCTTTTACAAATCTCTTGTCCCGAAGTCTCTCGCAGTTTGTAAGTGACATGTGGATTGCAAGAGAGTTAAACACATGGATACTCGGCAGGATATTCGTAGGAGTATCTGTGCTGTAGAGCCATCTTACCATATCTGTGAAGATATTGTCTCTTGGAAATTCTGTGGGACGTAAGTGCTGGGCATTGGGATAAATATAGGAAACTATCAGGAAAACAGTCATCCCCATCATAAGATTAAATGCCAGTTGGTAGTATTCATGTTTATTCTTGTTAAAAAATATGAAATAAATCACAGCCAGGATCATGTATGGAAACCACAGCATATAAGGGACAATAAAAAATTCACAAAACGGAATCCATTCATCAAATACAGTATGTACGATATGATAGCCGTAAATCGGTCTGTGTTCCAGATAACCGAAGATCAGGATATAAACAATGCTGTAAATGCCAATCACAAATCCGTGCCGGTATTTGGATAGAAAACGTTTCACAATCTCACCTTCTTTATAAAATTACTTAGGGGTTATCTTTTTCTTCTCATAATCATAACATCTTCATACCTCTTTATCAAATAAATTTTTCCGTAAAGTATATAAAAATTTTATAAAGAAATCCGTAAATAAATGTGCATTTTACAAAATTTTAACACAAAGCAGAACTGAAATTTTACTGAGTTTCATTATACTTGGACCAGAGTAAAAAATAAAATTTGGCTGAGTCAGGAAAAAGCAGGCGTTTGGGGTTATATGATTCAGTGAATAATTGGAAATGGAGAAAAGAGAAATGATATATTTGGTAGAAGATGATGAAAGTATCCGTGAATTGGTGATATATACGCTGAAAAGTCAGGGTTTTGAGGCAAAGGGATTTGAGAGACCATCACTTTTCTGGAAAGCACTGGAAAAAGAACAGCCGGCCTTGCTGCTTCTTGATGTAATGCTTCCGGAGGAAGATGGGATTTCTATATTAAAGAAACTGCGTATGCGTCCGGATACACGTAAACTTCCGGTTATCATGCTGACTGCAAAAAGCAGTGAATATGATACAGTGGTAGGTTTGGACAGCGGAGCGGATGATTATATTCCCAAACCATTCAGGATGATGGAACTGATCTCAAGGATTCGTGCATTACTGCGAAGAACAGAAGATGAAGGCGCAAAGGAATATCAGATAGCGAATCTATATGTGTGCCCATCCAGACATGTTGCTACCGTAGATAAGCAGAATGTAAACCTTACATTAAAAGAATATGAAGTACTGTGTCTGCTTTTGAAAAACGGAGGTGCTGTCTTATCCAGAACGCAGCTTCTGAATCAGGTATGGGGTTATGAATTTGACGGAGAGAGTAGAACTGTCGATGTACATATCCGGACATTGCGGCAGAAACTGGGAAGTGCCGGTGAACTGGTAGAGACTGTGCGGGGAGTGGGCTATAAGATTGATGTAAAATAAAGAAATAGTCGCAAAAAAACTACAGGATTATAAAAAAGCAAATAATCGCAAGAATAACTGGAATCAGATATTTATCTATGCTATACTTTAACCAGAGTGTATTAAAAAAATCATTCTTGCAATCTGCGCACCCTGCTTTGCGGAAAGCATTTTTTAAACACATAAATTATGAACAACTGTCTGAAATCAACAGTCAGGGATGTCAGAAACCCTGGCTGTTGATTTTTATAAGGAGCATTTTTAATGAAGTCATTAGTAATAGCAGAGAAACCGTCTGTTGCCAGAGATATTGCCAGAGTACTTCACTGTACGCAGAAGGGCAATGGTACCCTGGAAGGTAAAGACTATGTAGTCACCTGGGCACTGGGACATCTGGTCACATTGGCAGATCCTGAGGAATACGATAAGAAGTATATGAAATGGGAAATGTCTACACTTCCTATGATGCCGGATCAGATGAAGCTGGTGGTGATCAGACAGACAGGAAAACAATATAATGCAGTGAAGACACAACTTTACAGAAAAGATATAAAAGATATCATAATAGCCACAGATGCCGGAAGAGAGGGAGAGCTGGTGGCCCGCTGGATCCTTGATAAAGCGGACTGTCATAAACCGATCCGCAGATTGTGGATTTCTTCAGTTACAGATAAAGCCATCAAAGAGGGCTTTGCAAATCTGAAGAACGGACATGAATATGATAATCTGTACAGAGCTGCTGTAGCCAGAGCTGAGGCAGACTGGCTGGTAGGAATGAATGGCACCAGAGCACTTACCTGTAAATATAATGCGCAGCTTTCCTGTGGACGTGTACAGACTCCAACTCTTGCAATGATCGCGAAACGGGAAGAAGAGATCCATGCATTTAAGCCGAAGGAATATTATGGACTTACTCTGAAAGCAGGAGATATCACCTGGACCTGGAAAGAAGAAAAGAGTAAGAGTTTCAGAACATTCAACAAGGAACGTGCAGAGGAGATCGCCGCTTCTCTCAGAAACCAGTCTCTGGAAGTCGCATCTGTAACAAGCAAGGAGAAGAAATCTTTTGCACCGGGGTTATATGATCTTACTACACTGCAGAGAGAAGCAAACCAGAGATATGGATATTCAGCGAAACAGACATTGAACATTATGCAGCGCCTGTATGAGAATCATAAGGTTCTTACTTATCCCAGAACGGATTCCAGATATATCGGAAAGGATATTGTCCCTACGATAAAGGAACGTCTGAAAGCCTGTGCAGTGGGACCTTACAGAAAACTGGCCGGTGTATTGATGAATCAGCCAATCCGTGCAAATGGAAACTTTGTGGACGACAAAAAGGTCAGTGACCACCATGCTATCATTCCTACAGAGCAGTTTGTCCAGCTAGATCATATGACCAGTGAAGAACGAAAAATCTATGATATGGTAGTTCGCAGATTCTTAAGTGTACTGTATCCTCCATTTATCTATGAGCAGGTAAGTATGGAGGGAAGAGCTGCCGGAGAGTTGTTTGCTGCCAGCGGAAAAGTTGTAAAAAGTACCGGATGGAAAGAAGTATATGAAAATGCAGATGCAGAGGAAGAAGACATGGATCTGGCAGAGGAAGGACAGACTCTGAAGGATCAGAAACTTCCCCGGATGAAAAATGGTGAGAAACTGCATATTGAGAATGTATCCGTGAATACAGGCAGGACAAAACCGCCTGCAAGATTTACAGAAGCAACACTTCTTGCTGCAATGGAGAATCCGGTGCGTTATATGGAGAGCCATGATGCGAAGGCAGCGAAAACTCTTGGGGAGACAGGAGGACTGGGAACAGTTGCGACAAGAGCGGATATTATAGAGAAACTTTTTAATAGCTTCCTGATGGAGAAGAAAGGTAATGAGATTTATCTGACTTCCAAGGCAAAACAGCTCCTGGAGCTGGTGCCTGAGGAATTGCGTAAGCCGGAACTGACTGCAGACTGGGAGATGAAGCTGGGAAATATTGCCAAAGGCAAGATGAAACAGACAGTATTTCTGAAAGAGATCAGAAACTATACCTGTGATATTGTAGAGGAAATTAAAACAGGACAGGGAACCTTCCGCCATGATAATCTCACAAACAAGATCTGTCCGAACTGTGGAAAGAAGCTTCTGGCAGTTAACGGAAAGAATGCGAAGATGCTGGTATGTCAGGACAGAGAGTGCGGATATAAAGAAACCCTGTCCAGAACCACAAATGCCCGTTGTCCAAAGTGTCATAAACGTATGGAAATGTATGTGAAAGGCAAAGAAGAAACATTTATCTGTGTCTGTGGCTATAAAGAAAAGCTTTCCGCTTTTCAGGCGAGAAGAGCCAAAGAGGGAGCAGGAGTTAATAAGCGTGATGTTCAGAAATACATGAGACAGCAGCAGAAAGAAGCCAAAGAACCGGTGAACAATGCATTTGCACAGGCACTGGCAGGATTAAAACTGGAATGATTAAATAAAGAAGGGAAGATAACATTATGGCAGTACAGGATGATCATATGATAAGAAATATTCAGGATGTAGGAAG
>CAKSAW010000017.1 GCA_934437695.1 uncultured Blautia sp.
GAAAATTCATGTATAGAATAATATTTACTCAAAGAATCAACTCCTTTCAATAATATTCTACTCTAATATCTTATAACACTCAACATGTACTTATATGATTTTATAATTTATATTTAACTGCTAATAACCTCCACAATAATTATATATCTGTATTCAGCATAGCTCTTCCGGCAGAAAAATGCTATCTGTATTTTGACAGATTTCTACGTTATTTTGACTTTTGGATTTTTCTATGATATGCTGACAGAAAATATAAGAAACAGGAGGGATTTATGGCGGCATTGCAGCAGTTGGATATAAGCATTTTACTGTGGATCCAGGAAAATTTAAGAGTTGATGCACTGACTCCGATCTGGAAGGTGATCACATTTCTGGGAAATGGAGGGTGGTTCTGGATTGTACTTGCATTGGCATTAATGGTTCCGAAGAAGACGCGTAAAACAGGGATTACGGCACTGCTTTCCATGGCAGTGGGATTTCTGATCACCAATTTATTATTAAAGAACATTGTGGCACGTCCACGTCCCTTTGATGCGTATGCAGAGATCATTCCTCTGATCATCAGACCGAGGGACTTCTCTTTTCCATCCGGACATACCTGTGCTTCTTTTGCATGTGCACTGATACTGGTCAGGATGCTGCCCGGGAAGTATGGAATTCCTGCAGTGATCCTGGCATCTATGGTTGCTTTTTCAAGACTCTATCTGGGAGTGCATTATCCGGGGGATGTTCTGGGAGGATTTCTTGTGGCAGTATTTGCAAGCATTTTGGTATATCGTATGAGTGATTTATATCAGAATAAAATTCAAGGGAACAATCTGTAATAAGCGAAAGGAAAATTTATGGACAAAAACGAAATCTATATAAAAAGCGGAACGAATTATAAAGAAATGACCAGGGAGCTTCTTACATATTGTGATCTGGCAGCGCAAATTCCGAATCTGGATATGCAGATTGGTATTAAACCAAACCTTGTTTCACCTTCGGAGGCATCCTGGGGTGCTACCACACATCCGGAGATTGTAGCAGGGATCATTGAATATCTGCAGGAAAAGGGATATAAAAACATTGCTGTTCTGGAAGGTTCCTGGGTAGGGGATAAAACGGCAGATGCATATGAGGTCTGCGGGTACCGTGAACTTACAGAACAGTATCAGGTGCCATTCTGGGATATGCAGAAAGATAAGGGAACAGAGAGAGACTGTGGAGGTGTGAAGTTAAATATCTGTGAACGTGTGGCAGATGTGGATTTCCTGATCAATGTTCCTGTGTTGAAAGGTCACTGCCAGACAAAGATTACCTGCGCATTAAAGAATATGAAAGGTCTGATCCCGAATACAGAGAAACGTCGTTTTCATGCAATGGGGCTGCATAAGCCCATCGCCCATCTGAATATGGGAATCCCTCAGAATTTTATTGTAGTAGATAATATCTGCGGAGATCTTGATTTTGAAGATGGGGGTAATCCTGTAGTGATGAATCGTATCTGGGCAGGGATGGATCCTGTGCTGATAGATTCCTATGTCTGTCAGATTATGCACTATAAGGCAGAGGATGTACCATATATTAAGATGGCAGAAGAGCTGGGAGTTGGAAGCACAGATCTTGAGAACGCCCGGATCATTTATCTTGAAGAACCAGCTAAGAGAGAGCTGCCGAAATCCCGAAAGGTTGTGGAGCTTCAGGATGCTGTGGAAGAGGTGGAATCCTGCAGTGCTTGTTATGGTTATCTGATCCCTGCGCTGGAAATGCTTAAAAATGACGGGCTTTTTGAAAAACTGGATACAAAGATATGTATTGGACAGGGATACCGTGGCAAGACAGGGAAACTGGGTGTCGGTGCCTGTACCTGCAAGTTTGAACATAATCTGAACGGATGTCCGCCTACAGAAAATCAGATCTACGATTTTTTGAAAAACTACATTTTAAATTCATCTTCCCGCAAATTGTGATGCATATCTTGCATGAAGTATTTTTTAAACACATAAAAAAGAAGTAACATAATACGGGGCTGCCACATCTCATTGCGGCAGCCCCGTAATTAGATTCAACTGTAAGCCTGCGACAGATTAATCAGATAATATTACCAGCCGGACACGGTTTACAATGCTGTCTTAATCATCTTTACGATGGTATCCTGATCAAATCTGCTGCTGTCAAATGCCAGATGATACTGGGAAATATCCTTCCACTTACTGTCTGTGAAATATTCATAATAGGTACGGCGTTCCTTGTCGATCTTCTTAACCAGTTTCTGTGCACTCTTCTCCTCGCGTCCTGTGCGTTCAATAATGGTCTGCACACGATAGTCAAAAGGTGCATGGATAAATACGCTCAGACATTTATTGCCCAGGATATAGTTTGCACAGCGTCCAACGATCACGCAATCCTCTTTCTCTGCTGCGTCCAGGATAATCTTACGCTGAAGGTCAAACAGTACATCATTCATAGGCACAAAATGAAAATCACTGTCCATCTGCAGTTCATGATCGATGGGGAAACGCCACTGGCTGCCACGTTTCTCGTCAACCTTGGCAAGCAGATCAAAAGGAATATTCTCTTTCTGAGCTGCTATATCGATCAGTTCCCTGTCATAAAAAGCAAATCCAAGTTCCTCAGCCAGAGCTTTGCCGATCAGGCGGCCATTACTGCCGAGCATTCTGTTTATTGTAATCACGCGTTTACCCATAATAAAAACCTCCTTTGTGACATTCTTGTTACTGTCTATTTGATTATATTACAGCAACACGTCTTTTATTTGTGAACATTATAACATTAATGTCTGAAAAACACCAGTAAAATACATAAAAAAACAAAAATAAAACAAGGATATTTATATATAATACACAAATAGTGTGAAAAATCAGCAAAACAAAATGTATGTATATGCTGATTTTTGCGGTATATTTTGGATATTTTTATCAATAGACACCAACTTTTGTCTTATGATAAAATTATATTGAAAAATTTATTTATAAGATTCAGGATATTTATAGATTTTTCCTTTAAGTTATGTTATTATACTTAATTGCTGTCTGATTGAAACAGGCAGAAAGCTGCTGTCTGTGGTATATCAGACAGCAATGGATAATGTTACGAGAGATACGAAAAGTATATGGAAGAAAGGGATACGATACATAATGCTGAAAATCAAAAGCTATGTAAAGGTAAACAGTCTGGCAGAGGCCTATGAGCTGAACCAGAAGAAAACAGCCCGTGTTCTTGGCGGAATGGTCTGGATGAAAATGGGCAACAGAGCAGTGTCTACAGCTATCGATCTTTCCGGTCTGGGACTGGATACGATTGTAGAGAATGATGATGAATTCATTATCGGATGTATGACCCCGCTTCATGATCTGGAGACAAATGAAGCTCTGAACACCTACACACATGGAGCTATGAAAGAGAGCCTTTGTCATATTGTAGGAGTACAGTTTCGAAACTGTGCCACTGTAGGAGGCAGCATTTATGGAAGATATGGTTTCTCAGATGTTCTGACCATGTTTCTGGGAATGGATACATGGGTGGAATTATATGATGCAGGCCGCATTCCACTGACTGAATTTGTAAACATGAAGAAGGACAATGATATCCTTGTGAATATTATTGTGCGCAAGGAGCCACTTCTTTCCTGCTACTTAAGTCAGAGAAACACAAAGACCGATTTCCCGGTACTGACCTGCGTGGCATCTGTGATCGGAAACGAGGCAAGAACAGTGATCGGTGCCAGACCTGCACGTGCCATGGTCGTAGAAGATAAGAAACAGATCCTTAAGAATTTCCGAAACATGACAAAGAAACAGAAGGCAGAAGCAATTGAAGAGTTCGCTGAATATGCAGCTGAGAATGTTCCTACAGCAGGTAATATGCGAGGATCAAAGGAATACAGAACCCTTCTTGTAAAAGTACTGACAAGAAGAGCCTGGGAAGCAGTAGGAGGGATGAAGAATGAATATTAATTTCTGGCTTAACGGAGTAAACCGCCATGCGGAAATCTATCCGGATACACTGCTTTTGGATTTTCTGAGAGAGCAGGGCTGTTACAGTGTAAAAAGAGGATGTGAAACAGCCAACTGCGGTCTGTGCACAGTTCTGATGGACGGACGTCCCGTGCTTTCCTGCAGTACACTTGCAGCACGCATTGAAGGAAAGAAGATTGTCACACTGGAGGGAATGCAGAGAGAGGCACAGGAGTTCGGAAGCTTTCTTGCCAATGAAGGCGCAGAACAGTGCGGCTTCTGTAATCCTGGATTTATCATGAATGTGTTTGCTATGTTAAATGAGATCAAAGATCCTACAGAGGAGCAGATCAAAGAGTATCTGGCAGGAAACTTATGCAGATGTTCCGGTTTTGTTTCTCAGACAAAAAGTATCCTGAAATTCCTGAAATATAAAAAAGCACAGGAGGAAGCATAAATGAAATATGTAAATCAACCTGTACGTAAAACAGATGCAATGTCACTGGTAACCGGAAAACCTGTTTATACTGATGACCTGGCTCCAAAGGATTCCCTGATCGTTAAGGTATTGAGAAGCCCTCATGCCAATGCCTGGGTAGAAGATATTAAGACAGGTACTGCTGAGAAGGTTGCAGGTATTGTGTGTATTCTTACCTATAAAGATGTACCACAGAAGCGTTTCACACTTGCAGGTCAGACTGCGCCGGAGATGAGCCCGGACGACAGACTGATCCTTGACCGCCATGTGCGTTTCATAGGAGATGCAGTTGCAATCGTAGCAGGTGAGACGGAAGAGGCGGTAGACAAAGCCTTAAAGAGAATTCGTGTTGATTATCGTGTAGAGACACCGGTTCTCGATATCCATAAAGCAAAAGATAATCCGATCCTTGTCCATCCGGAAGACGACTGGAAGCTGAAGATCCCTCTTGGAGGAGACAGCAAGAGAAACTTATGTGCCTCCGCAGTGGAAGAGGACGGAGATGTTGATGCAGTTCTGGCAAAATGTAAATATACAATAGAGCGTACCTATCATACAAAAGCAAACCAGCAGACAATGATGGAGACTTTCCGTACTGCCTGCTATATGGATCACTTTGGCAGACTGGTAGTTCTATCCTCTACACAGATTCCTTTCCATGTAAGGAGAATTGTGGGAAGAGCACTGAATATTCCAGCTTCCAAGGTGCGCGTGATCAAGCCGAGGATCGGTGGCGGATTTGGTGCAAAACAGACTTCTGTCAGCGAGATCTATCCTGCAATCGTTACCTGGAAAACAGGACGTCCTGCAAAGATGGTATTCTCCAGATATGAGTCTATGATCTGTTCATCACCCCGTCATGAGATGGAGATCACAGTACGTGCAGGTGCGGACGAGAACGGTATTGTCAAAGCAATCGATGTTTATACTCTGTCAAATACAGGAGCATACGGGGAACACAGCTCTACAACAGTAGGACTCAGCGGTCATAAATCCATCGCTCTTTACAGACATACAGAGGCACACAGATTTGCTTTTGATGTTGTATATACCAATGTGCAGGCAGCAGGAGCTTACCGTGGCTATGGTGCCACACAGGGTATCTATGCAGTGGAATCAGCAATCAATGAGCTTGCCCATAAGATGGGAATGGATCCTGTTAAAGTCAAAGAACTGAATATGCCGATAGAGGGAGGGCCTCTTCCGGGATATGCAGATGTGCCTTATGCGCAGAGCTGTTCAATGGATCGCTGTATGGTACGTGCCAAAGAGATGATGGACTGGGATTCCAAGTATCCATGTCGTGATATGGGAAATGGAAAGGTCCGTGGAGTTGGTGTTGCCATGGCTATGCAGGGTTCTTCTATTGCAGGAGTTGATGTGGGCGGAGCTGATATCAAATTAAATGAGGATGGCTCCTACACACTTGGTCTGGGATGTACAGATATGGGAACAGGCTGTGACACTGTTATGGCACAGATTGCTGCTGACTGTCTGGATACACCTATGGACAACATTGTAGTGTTCGGTGTAGATACCGATATCTCACCATATGATTCAGGTTCTTATGCTTCTGCTACCACCTATACCACAGGTATGGCTGTTATGAAAGCCTGCGAAGAACTGAAAAAGAAAATCTGCCAGGTAGGTGCAGAGATGATGGGAGTAGATGCGGACAAGGTGGATTTTGATGGCTCTTATGCTTTCTATGATCCGGGCGATGACACAGAAGAAGCAGAGGAGAAGAAGGTTTCTCTTGAGGAGATTGCATTAAAGGGAACATTCTTTAATAATATTGAGCTTCAGGTTGTGAAACAGCATTCTTCACCGCTTTCACCTCCTCCGTTCATGGTTGGCATGGCAGAAGTGGAAGTTGACCTGGAAACAGGTTCTGTAGAAGTTCTGGATTATGTAGGCGTTGTTGACTGTGGTACACCGATCAACCCGAATCTTGCCCGTGTACAGACAGAGGGCGGTATTGCACAGGGAATCGGTATGGCGCTCTGGGAGGATGTACAGTATACAGAAGAAGGTAAGATCCGCAATAACTCCTTTATGCAGTACAAGATCCCTACAAGACAGGATATCGGAAATATCCGGGTGGACTTTGAATGCAGCTATGAGAAGAGCGGCCCGTTTGGAGCCAAATCTATTGGAGAGCTTGTGATCGATACCCCGTGTCCTGCTCTGGCTGAGGCTATTTATAATGCAACAGGCGTGCGCCTGACAGAGCTTCCAATGACACCGGAGAAGATTGCGATGGGTATTCTTAAGAACCGGATGGAAGAGAAGAAATTAAATAGTCAGACAGAGGAAAAGGAGAGCAGATGAAAGAATTATGTCTTGCATGTATAGGCTTTGCGCTGGAATTTGCGGTCTTTCATGCAGCAGGCAGTCTTTTGTCACGGGTACTGAAAATAGAAAGAGATGGTTCCCTGACCTTTATCCTGGGGTATATGGTATACTTTGCAGTGTTTGAACTGGTGATGGTTCCCATGACACTGAAATGGGTATCACTGACAGTAGCCTCCGATATATGGGCTGGTGTCATGATAGTTATTATGCTGGCTGCTCTGGTATGCTTTGGCGTAAAAGGCTCTGAACAGACGCATAAGAGTCTGTGGAAGGATCATTCTTTTATGATCATCATTGCAGGTGCTGCAGTTCTTCTGCAGTGCCTGATCGTGATCCTTTATAAAGATACTACTGTGGATGCGGCATATTATGTAGGGACAGTAAGTACTTCCGTATATACAGATACTCTTGGCAGATACAACCCTTTTAATGGAACGATCCTGAAGAACTTCCAGGCCAGATATGTTTTTTCTGCATATCCAATGAACAATGCAGTATGGTGCAGGCTTCTGAGGATTCATCCGATTGTGCAGTCCAAGCTTGTGATGTCATGTATGAATGTGATAGTTTCCAATATGATCATTTATCAGATTGGAAAGAGACTGTTTGACGGAGACAGGAAGAAGGCAGACCTGATGGTTGTCTTTACCTGTATTTTACAGCTGTTTTGCGGAACAATCTATTCTTCGGGAACATTTTTCTTTACAAGAAGCTATGAGGGAAAAGCAATCCTTGCCAATGTTGCGATCCCTGCAGTCCTTATGTGTGCAATATGGTATCTGCAGGAAAAAAACAGCAGGAATGTGTGGATCGTACTGTTTATCACTGCCATCAGTGCACTGACTTTCTCAGGCTCAGCGATCATCTTTCCGATCGTGATCGCAGCGGGAATGGCTCCGGCTGCTGTTATGAACAGAAGATTTTCGGGAATGGCATACTGCGCAGTGTGTATGCTTCCGTCGGCTTTATATGCGGCAGTGTTCTTTGCGTGCAGAGTCGGATTTCTGACACTGGCTGCATCATAGAACAGAAAGGAGATAAGAATGGCAGGTGTAACGATTCAGGAACTGGGACTGCGCTTTGTTGATGCATGTATGAGGCTGTACTGGAGTTCCTGCTGGTATCCCCTTCTGTTTGTTGTGGGACTGATATGTACCCTGATCTGGGGACGTAAAAGAAATTCCAGGATATTTATAGGCTATACGCTCTTTCTGCTGCTGACTGTATATAATCCTCTGGTTGTGAAATATATGATTCCCAGATTTAAATTCGAAAATGAATATTATCGTTTTATCTGGATCCTCCCTGTAGTTCCGGCTGTGGCATATTATGGAGTAAGGCTTGTAACCATGTTCAAGAAGAAATGGCTAAGAGTTCTGCTGGCAATCGCTGTGTCTGTTGGTTTCATGATACTGGGAAATCCACTGGATGGGGTAGTGACCAATTTTGCAATGACAGAGAATATTTATAAGGTTCCAAATGATCTGAGGGCAGTCTGCGATGTGATCCATCAGAATCAGGAGAATGATTTCCCCCGGGTTGTCTTTGACAACGGACTTAACAGCATTGTGAGACAGTATGATGCGGGGATAGCCACCGTGATAAGCAGAAATGCAAGTATTTACAGGGCTGGCAGCACAGTAGCCGGGACTTATGATGAGGACAGCAGTTTTTATAAAAGGCAGAAAGCGCTGCTTGATGTGATCGATTATCACATTTATGAAGATAAAGAGGGATTCAGATCAGCACTTAAGAAGTCAAAGACAGATTTCATTGTAACTCTGACAGAACAGACAGACAATGAATGGCTTACAGACTGTGGATGTGAGCTGATCGCACAGACAGAATCCCATTTAATTTATAAATATATAAAATAACTATTGCTATTTCTCTGAAAAGCTGATAAAGTAAACAACTGAAATGATATGTAATGATAGAGGCGCGGGATTCATCAGTAGTCCGGGAAGAATGGAATGACACCCATCCGGAGAAAGGGGAGACCGCCGAAGGAATCTGACAAGTCAGGAGGCAGATTCCTGGTATGTCACAGAATATGTGCCGTACTGTCACATGTGTGAAGCGCTATCGGAAGGAATGGATACTGTAGGATAACAGATACCACGAATGTGTTTCATAATGCATTCGTGGTATTTTTTTATATCTTTTCTGTATATAAAATTATTCCACAACTCCTATTGCCGAAGACAATCATGGTCAATACATTTGTGCGCATGATATCGTGCATATCTACATAAGAGGGAGGAAAAAACATGAAAAGTAACATGAAAAAACTTTCAATCTGCCTTTCAGCACTGATGCTGTTAGTGCTTGCAAGTCCTTTGACTGTACTTGCTGCAGAAGAAGAGGTGACCGCATCCGCAAGATTCTACGGTACATTCTGGTCACTGGTTCCACCTGTTGTTGCCATTGCACTGGCACTGATCACAAAAGAAGTGTACAGTTCACTCTTTGTGGGAATCCTGGTTGGAGCATTATTCTATTCTAACTTTAATTTCGAGGGAACCATCCTTCACATTTTTGAAGGAGGAATGATCAGCGTTCTCACAAGCTCTTACAATATGGGTATTCTGATCTTCCTGGTAATTCTGGGAACAATGGTCTGCCTTATGAACAGAGCAGGCGGCTCAGCAGCATTTGGACGCTGGGCAGGCAAAAGGATCAAAACAAGAGCAGGTGCGGAGCTCGCAACTGTAGTTCTCGGTGTTCTGATCTTTATTGATGACTATTTTAACTGTCTGACAGTAGGAAGCGTTATGCGTCCTGTAACAGATAAACACAATGTATCACGTGCAAAGCTTGCATATCTGATCGATGCTACAGCAGCTCCTGTATGTATCATTGCACCGATCTCATCATGGGCGGCAGCTGTCAGCGGATTTGTAAAAGGTGAGGATGGAATCTCTCTGTTTGTACATGCGATTCCGTATAACTTCTATGCGTTGCTCACCATTTTCATGATGATTGCAATGGTCCTTATGAAAGTGGAATTCGGACAAATGGGTGTTCATGAGACAAATGCTTTAAAGGGTGATATCTATACAACATCTGCACGTCCTTACGCAAATGCAGATGAAGATGAGAAGAGCAATCCGCGTGGAAAAGTAATCGACCTTCTGATCCCGATCATAAGCCTTGTAATATGCTGCGTTATCGGCATGATCTATACAGGTGGTTTCTTCAGCGGAACTGATTTTGTAACTGCATTCTCACAGAGTGATGCTTCTGTAGGACTTGTACTTGGAAGCTTCTTTGGACTTGTTATCACCATCGTGCTTTATATGGTGCGCCGTGTCATGAACTTCAGAGACTGTATGGCATGTATCCCGGACGGATTCAAGGCAATGGTACCGGCGATCCTGATCCTTACCTTTGCATGGACACTGAAAGCTATGACAGACAGCCTGGGTGCATCAGAATTCGTATCTGCTATTGTTAAGAGCTCAGCAGGGGGACTGATGAACTTCCTTCCGGCGATCATCTTTGTGATCGGTGCTGTTATTGCATTTGCTACAGGTACATCATGGGGAACCTTCGGTATTCTGATCCCGATCGTTGTTGATGTGTTCTCAGGAACAAATCATGAACTGATGATCATTTCCATTGCTGCATGTATGGCTGGTGCTGTATGCGGTGACCACTGTTCACCAATCTCTGACACAACCATTATGGCATCAGCAGGAGCTCAGTGTGAACATGTAAACCATGTAAGCACACAGCTTCCGTATGCGATGACTGCAGCTGTTGTATCATTCCTGACCTATATTATCGCAGGGTTTGTGCAGACTCCGTGGATCGCACTTCCGGCAGGAATTATCCTGATGGCGATCACATTAGTGATCATCAGACTGAAATTCGATGATCTTGAGGTTTAATGTTTTCTTCAAACATACTCTGACAGGTGTTCTGATGCAGAATATGGAATAATACAGAAACAGGATAAGACTGTTATAAAACAGATTTCAGGAGGATCTGTGATATAACAGTCTTTTTTCTGCCATAACTTGTCGGTATACCAGGAGTCTTCTGATGATATCTGGCAAAAATACGAAAAAATTCGTCATTGTTTGAAAATTTTCGTAATAGTAGATATGTTGTGTACATTTACGCATATTCCAAAAAAAACTTTACTTTTACAGGGGAGTATGGTAGAATCATTATTAGATATTTTTATATCCAATGCACCTGTAGCTCAGTGGATAGAGCAGTGGTTTCCGGTACCATGTGCGGGGGTTCGATTCCCTTCAGGTGTACTGCCTGGGACGTATGTACAGTTCCGGTGCGTTGTATCATAAGAGTTGCCAGAAGCGGAGGCTGCCGTGAATGAATTCACGGTGACAAACGGAATGCATGGTGACTCATAAGGAGGACAAGAACTTGGATGATTTTAGAGAATGGTTATCAGATAACCTCCGGTATTTTATGCTGGGCGGAGCTGTTCTGATAATTGTGGTTCTTCTGTTCTGCGGCATTCGTGCCTGTTCCGGAAGTAATAAGGGGAATTCCGGAGATGGTCAGAAAACTACATCCGAAGACCAGGGAAATGTTCCTTCTTCTCCGATAAGTGAAGGGGAGTCTGACGAGAAGAAAGAAGACGCCAATCCCATGGAAACAGCAGATGCAGAAGTAACTGCATTGATCAAGAGCTATTATCAGGCTCTGGGGGAAAAAGATATTGCAACGCTGAAGACTCTGGAAGATGATTTCACACCATCTGATGAGTCAAAGGTCACAAACTTAAAGGATTATATCGAAGGGTATGAAGTAGGCGATGTGTACACGAAGAAGGGTATGACAGATGATTCTTACGTGGTTTACGCCTGTTTCTCTTATATCTGTCAGGGCGTTGAGACAAAGGCACCTGCATTGACCCAGTTCTATGTATATAAGAACAGTGAAGGTAAATGGCTGATCGATAACGGTGCTTTACAGGATTCTGAGATTTCTGCGTATATGGAGAAGCAGTTATCAGACAGTGATGTCTCAGCTCTTGTAAAGAAAGTGCAGAATGAACTGGATCAGGCGCAGCAGTCCGATCCATCTCTTGCAGAATTTCTCAATGGTCTTGGGGAGGAAGCAGGTGTGTCAACAGATGCAGAGGATGGCACAATGCTTACTACGACAGATGAGTGTAATGTCCGCGCAGAAGCGAACACAGATGCTGAGATCCTTGGCGTGGTTTCAGCTGGTGAGCAGGTTGAAAAGACAGGAACTGATGGTGAATGGGTTCAGATCGATTATTACGGTGAGACCGGATACATCAGAGGAGATCTGCTGGAATAAAAATTGAATACGGAAAATAAAAAAATACTGCCGGTCATCTCAGAGATGGCTGGCAGTATTTTTTTATTTTCCGTTGAACTCACCATATGTAACTCCGGCAGATAATTCTGTCTGATGTAAGGCGGCCAGTTCATGTACAGTTACAAGCTGGTAACCTTCTTCGATAAGCTGAGGGATAAGGATTTCGGCTGCATCTACAGATGCGCTGAAAATATCATGCATAAGAATAACAGAACCGTCCTTCACGTTATTCATAACCTCTTCCACAGTAGATTCCACATCCTGTGTTTTCCAGTCCAGAGTGTCAATGGACCACAGGATCATAGGAGTTCCCACAGTTGCCTTCACAGTATCATTTACAGAACCATAGGGCGGACGGACAACAGATGCTCCCTGGCCTGTAAGGCTTACAAGCTGTTCATCTACTCTGGCAATCTCTGAACTGATCTCATCAGAAGACAGGGTTGCCAGGTCCTTGTGGTCATAGGTATGGTTGCCAAGTTCACAGCCCAGTTTTTTCATCCGCTTTACTTCATCCGGAAAACTGGAGATCTCAGTACCTACCATAAAGAACGTTGCCTTTGCATTATTCTCCTCAAGACAGTCCAGAAGACGGTCTGTAAAGGAACTTGGCCCGTCATCAAAAGTGAGAGCTACAGCCTTCTGTGCACTGTTTTTGGCAGAGGTATCTGAACTGTCGGACTTTTTCGGTTTTTTGGATGATTTTTTCTCAGGAGTGTAATCTTTGAGAGAACCGTCTGTATCCAACTCGTAAGTTTTCTTATTGATCTTAACAGTTCCTGTCTGTAGAATACCGTCCATATCAAAATAATACCGTTTCTTTCCGATATCTGTCCAGCCGGTCTGCATAATACCGGCCTTGTCCATATAATATTGTTTACCGTCTGTATCTGTCAACCATCCGGTATAGGGCTTATCATCTATAAGGAACATCCAGTTATTTCCGCTGGAAGTCCAATGACCTTCTGATGCTTCAGGTGAAATATCAGAACTTAATGCAGGACCGCTTGAGGGAGTACTATTGTTAGCCGCTGTCTTCCCGGAGGCAGATGCAGGATCAGATCCAGAAGCGGATTCGGAGACAGGTTCAGAAGTAAGTTCAGGAGTGGGTTCCGGGTCAGATTCCAAAAAAGAATCGGAAGTAAATTCCGGAGAAGCCTGATCTTCTGACACGAAAATCCCTGTATCGCTGCTGGCATTGACCTGAGAAGGTGCTGCAGAAGAGCGGGTATAAATCCCTCCAAGTATCAGGCACAGAATAACAGAAAGCAGGATCAGCCATCGGTTTGTGCGCAGTAAATGGCCTGACATAACATCCTCCTTTTACATAAAATATTAATTTATTCCCCCTAATGATACAATAAAGTGGGGCAAAATACAAGGCAATTCCCCGCACCCTTTTCCTGGAAAAGTTTTCCGGCGAAATTTCACCGTTGATAAGAAGAACGAAAAATTATATAATAGAGCAATGGACGAAAAAATAAGAATCAATAAATACTTAAGTGACGCAGGTATATGCTCCAGACGGGAAGCCGACCGGATGATCGAAGAAGGAAGGATTACTGTAAACGGCAAAAAAGCGGAAAGTGGTCAGAAGGTCAGCAGCGAGGATGAGATCTGTGCAGACAATATACCTGTTTATAAAAATGAAAAAAAAGTACTGCTTCTTTTTAATAAACCCAGAGGAATCGTGTGCAGTACAAAGCAGCAGCGTCAGGAGACAACTGTGACAGATTATCTGGACTATCCTCTCCGGATTTATCCTGTGGGCAGGCTGGACAAAGAATCCCAGGGATTACTTCTTCTGACAAATGAGGGAGATCTGGTCAATAAGATCATGCGTGCAGGAAACTATCATGAGAAAGAATACTTCGTGACAGTGAATAAACCTGTGGACAGAGAATTTATCCGAAGAATGAGTAAAGGAGTTCCGATCCTTGATACAGTGACAAGACCCTGCAGGGTGGTGCAGACAGGAGAATACAGCTTCCGGATTATCCTGACACAGGGACTGAACCGGCAGATCCGCAGAATGTGCCAGTATCTGGGATATGAGGTACAGAAGCTAAAGAGGATCCGGATCATGAATCTGACTCTGGATGGGATAAGAGAAGGTGAATACAGAGAGATCACGGCACAGGAGTGGGAAGAATTGAACCATTTACTGGAATCTTCTACAAGTGAGACAGTGATCAGAACAGGAGAGTATAATGGAAACAGCAGCGATCACACGAATGAAAGAGCTGGTGCAAAAGCTGGACAAGGCAGCAAAGGCGTATTACCAGCAGGACATAGAGATCATAAGCAACAGAGAGTACGATCAGATGTACGACGAGCTTCAGGCTCTGGAGAGAGAGACAGGAACCGTTCTGGCAAACAGCCCAACCGTAAGCGTAGGGTACGAGGCAGTTGACCAGCTTCCAAAAGAGGAACACGAATCCCCCATGCTGTCTCTGGATAAGACTAAGGACAGAGAAGTCTTAAGGGAATTTATGGGAGAGCACAAGACGCTTCTGTCATGGAAGCTGGATGGACTGACAGTCGTTCTTACTTATGAAAACGGAGAGCTTGCCAAAGCAGTTACACGTGGAAATGGTGTAACAGGAGAGGTGGTCACAAACAACGCCAGAGTATTTAAGAATGTTCCTCTTAAAATCCCTTATCAGGGACGGCTGGTACTGCGCGGGGAAGCAATCATCACTTACTCAGACTTTGAGAGGATCAATGAATCCATAGAAGATGTAGATGCGAAATATAAGAACCCGAGAAACCTGTGCAGTGGTTCTGTACGACAGTTAAATAATGAGATCACAGCCAGAAGAAATGTACGCTTCTATGCATTTGCACTGGTAAGCGCAGAGGGTGTTGATTTCCATAATTCAAGAGCAGTGCAGTTTGAATGGCTGAAGGAGCAGGGATTTGATGTGGTGGAATACAGGATAGTCACGGCTTCAACATTGGATGAAGCCATGGAATATTTCTCTTCTGCGATTGCTGATAATGATTTCCCGTCAGACGGTCTGGTTGCTCTTTATGATGATATTGCATACGGAGATTCCCTTGGAAGAACTGCAAAATTTCCAAGAAATGCCTTTGCATTCAAATGGGCGGATGAGATCAGGGAAACCCATCTCCTGGAGATCGAGTGGAGCCCGTCAAGAACAGGGCTGATCAATCCTGTGGCTGTTTTTGAGCCTGTGGAACTGGAAGGAACCACAGTGAGCCGTGCAAGTGTGCACAATGTGAGTATTGTAAAAGAACTGCAGCTTGGCATCGGAGATACTATTACTGTATATAAAGCAAACATGATCATTCCGCAGATTGCAGAGAATCTTACACGCAGCAGTAAGCTGGAGATTCCTCATACCTGTCCTGCATGTGGCCACGCAACACAGATACAGAAGGTAAATGACGTGGAAGCACTTTACTGTACAAATCCTGACTGTGCAGCAAAGAAGATCAAATCCTTTGCACTTTTTGCAAGCAGGGATGCCATGAACATTGATGGATTGTCAGAGGCAACTCTGGAGAAATTTATTGCCAGAGGATTTATACATGATTTCGGAGATATCTTTGAGATAGAAAAACACCGTGATGAGATCGTAGAGATGGAAGGATTTGGAGAGAAATCCTTTGAGAATCTGATGTCCAGTCTTGATAAGGCTAAGGAGACTACTCTTGCGAAGGTGATCTACAGTCTTGGAATCGCAAATATCGGACTTGCCAATGCAAAGGTGATCTGCAGACATTTTGATGATGATCTGGATAAGATCCGCCACGCAGATGAGGAGGAGATCAGTTCTATTGACACGATCGGACCTGTGATCGCCAAAAGTCTGACAGATTATTTCGCAGACGAAGAAAACAACAGAAAACTGGATCATCTGATGAGCCATCTGACTGTCAGGAAAGAAGAAAAGACAGGTGAGCAGATTTTCCAGAATATGAACTTTGTTATAACGGGAAGTGTGGAACATTTTGCAAACAGAGCGCAGGCAAAGGAATTTATTGAGTCTCTGGGTGGAAAGGTAACCGGCTCAGTGACATCTAAGACAAATTACCTGATCAATAATGATACCACTTCCAATTCTTCCAAAAACAAGAAAGCAAAGGAACTGGGGATCCCGATCCTTTCAGAAGAAGATTTCCTGAAAATGACACAGAAATAACACAGAATATTAAGAACAGGAGAGAGAAATATGCCGATTAAAATACAGGGAGACCTGCCCGTAAAAGAGATTCTGGAGAAAGAAAATATTTTCGTGATGGATGAGTCACGTGCATCCCACCAGGATATCCGTCCAATACAGATACTTATCCTGAACCTGATGCCGCTGAAAGAGGAGACAGAGCTTCAGCTTCTCCGCTCCCTTTCCAATACACCGCTGCAGGTTGATGTTACATTTATGGCAGTGGAGAGCCATCAGGCAAAGAATACATCTAAGAGTCATCTGAACAAATTTTATCAGACGTTTTCAGAGTTAAAAGATAAGAAATACGATGGAATGATCATCACAGGTGCACCTGTGGAGCAGATGGAATTTGAGGAAGTGGACTACTGGGAAGAGCTGACAGAGATCATGGACTGGACAAACAGTCATGTTACCTCCACAATCTATCTGTGCTGGGGTGCGCAGGCAGGACTGTATCATCACTATGGTCTGAAGAAACGCAAACTGGATAAAAAAATGTTTGGTCTTTTCTGGCACAGAGTAATGAACCGCAGGATTCCGCTGGTACGCGGTTTTGACGATATGTTCCTTGCACCTCATTCCAGACATACAGAGGTTCCGATTGAGGATATCCACAACTGCAAAGAACTGACAGTGCTTGCTGAGTCAGATGAGGCAGGGCTTTTCCTTGCAATGGCAGACGGCGGACGAAAGATCTTTGTAATGGGACATCCGGAATATGACCGTGTGACTCTTGATGGAGAGTACAAACGTGATGTCAGCAAAAACCTGCCAATAGAGATCCCGGAGAACTACTACAAAGACAATGATCCGGAGAACAGACCACT